>JAIOQJ010000698.1 GCA_021413475.1 Planctomycetota bacterium
CTCACCGCAAAAGCGTGCGTGGCCCAAAGAAGCTTCAACCACCGCGAAAACGATGCAAAGCTGGCACCCACGTATCCACCCACCGCCTGCTCGAAGACCAGAAATAAAGATGTTAAAAGCCCTGGCCTTCCTTGGCCGTCCCGCCCAACCAACGACGGCCAAGGAAGGCCGTCCTACGAAGAGGAAGCTCCTTCCTGTATAATGCAATCTCTAATGACCAGCAACGACCAACCTACGATCGAGTTGCCGCCGTTTCCGTTCCCAATGTCGCCACGGCGCGCGGATATCGAGTCGAAACATGCGAAAGTGGTTCGATTACTGGCCGATGCGGAACGCGAGGCGCTGTTACTGCTTGACCCGACGAACGTCCGCTGGTTCGCAAGCGGCGCGATGACCCGTGATACCGCTACCGAGAACGACTCCCCTGCCCTGTTCATCAATTCCAGCCAGCGCTGGTTGCTCTGCAACAATCTCGACACACAACGATTTTTTGACGAGGAAATCGATGGCCTCGGGTTCCAAGTGAAAGAATGGCCCTGGACCGGTCAGCGCCACGCGTTCCTGAACGACCTTTGCTACGGCCGCCGTATGGCTGCCGATCGGGACTTTCTGGATGCCACACACGTCGGGACCTGGCTGCAGCAAGAGCGGCTTCGTCTGAGCCGATTCGAGCAAGAGCGACTTCGCGAGCTGGGCACGCAGTTGGCGCACGCTCTGGAAGCGACGGCTCGGCAATTGGAACCTGGAAGCAGCGAAGAAGAAGTCGCGGGGCATCTGGCGCATCGTTTGTTGAAACGCGGTATCGAGCCTGTTCGCTTGCAAGTCGCAGCCGAGGATCGGTCGCGAGCCTATCGCCGGCCGCACTATTCCCCCGCGACAGTGGAGACACGCTGCCTGTTGCAAGCAACTGTCAGCAAATTTGGCCTGTTTGCGAGCGCCGCCCGCACCGTCTGCTTTGGCACTCCCAGTGACAATTTTCGGCAGGAATTCGAGACCGCCAGCCGGATGCTGGCACTGTGGCTATCCAGTATCAGAGTCGGTGATCGACCGAATGCTTTGATCGATGCCGAGCGGGCCTTTCTGAAACACACACCTTTCGAGCACGAATATCGGCTCTCTTGTCCCGGCTGGTGGACGAGCCGACAGGAGGTCGAGCAAACTTTCACGCCTTCTTCTTCCGACCGCTTTCAGGCAAACCAAGCGACTGTGTGGCAAGCGTGTTTCGGCGGGGCCAATGTCCGCGAGACTGTTCTTTTCATTGATTCTGTGGGAATTCCCGTCGCTCCGGTGGAAGATTGGCCGATCCGACGCTATGTCATCCAAGGCGAGCGGTTCGATTGTCCCGATCTTCTAATTCGAATCCCGTCTCCTCTCACTTGAAACTGATCCGGCGAACGCATCCAATGGAAGGGATGGGATTCGGTAGGATGTCGTCTGGGAGACGACATCGTTCAATGGACTCGACCGATCACCCACGACGGAATTTGATAATTTTATGGACGGATCGACATCGCCACGAATGGATATGGCGGCCAAAATCGCGCGCCTCGTCGAGGAACGCGGCTGGAACCAGGAAGATTTCGCGCGCATTGCTCAGTTGAATCGCCACACGGTGCGCGAGATCATCAAGAACGGCAAGGGCCGGCGGTTGCGAAACGCCACCGTCAAGCAGTGTGCCGAGGCCCTCGGCCTAGATGTCAGCGAGTTGCGTGAGCAACCGCTGGAACGGCTTCTTCCTCGCATGCACGGGCAACGTCAACCACCCGACGAAGCCGCCCTCAAACTTCTGCAAGAGAAAGCCAGCCAACCGGAGCTTGCCGCCTGGGTCGAGAAACACCCCGAACGAGCGGCCCAGCTAACGGCCGAGGAAGCCGAAGAATTGATTTCGATCCAGGGGCCGCACGGTCCGCTGGTGCGCATCGGCGTTGAGAAATACGTCGAACTCATCGAACGCCGGCGAATGTTGCTGCAACAGGTCATCGCGATCGCCGGCACCGAATATTTGTGCATGCTCGAACAGTTCGTGAATCTTCTGCACGAGAAAGTCCAAACACTCTCTGGCCGACAAGGAGATCATCGATGATGCGAATTCTTGGTTTGGTGGGCTTACTTGCCGTCGGTTTTCCGTTGTCTCTTCAAGCGGACGACGCCTGGATGGTCGAAGGCGTCGTCGTGCCGACTCGAAGCCTGACCATCCGCTCGCGAGCACCCGGAACGATCACGGAGACAATGGTTGATGTCGGATCCGTTGTCAAGAAAGGCGAAAATCTCCTCCGTTTCGACGATCAAAAGGCCAAGTTGGAATTGCAGATGGTGGAACTTGGGATGAAGAAGAAGGAGATCGAGTACAGACAGTTCGAAGCTCATCGAGAGAGAGCGAAAGCCCAATCTGACCGTCACAAGGCTGAATACGACCGCCACAGAGCCCTATTTAGTTCGAAGACGATATCGGAAAATGAATTCAACAAATCGGAGGCACAATACTCGGCATCCACGGCCGAGGCTCAGCACATCTCCCTTCAAGCAGAACTGGCGAAACTCGAATTGGAAATCGTCCGCGAACAAGCCAAAGTCGTAGCGGCAAACCTGGACGCCCTGTCGGTCCGCGCCCCGTTTGATGGCATTGTCGTTTCGGTCTACGGAAAACCGGGCGACTTCGCCGCGAACGCCAACCAACCGCTCGTCGATTTGATCGCGGGGCCGAACCTGATCGAGGCCGCGGTCCCCGATCGAGTTGCCTCGAAACTCAAAATCGGGCAAGCCGTCGAGATTTCCGTCGATGGGGACACCTTCGAAAAAGGAACGGTCACCATCATTTCACCGGTGGCCGATACTCAAACGCGCAGCGTGAAAATCCGCATCACGCCAGATGCGGAGTTGAAAGGGGCTAGGCCGGGACAGGTGGTGGGGGTGCGGGAGAAGAAGAAGTCCTAACCTGCGACGGCAATTTCTTCGTAGGACGGCCTTCCTTGGCCGTCCAAACTTGGGATCTACGGCCAAGGAAGGCCGTCCAAACTTCACGCCGCCAGTCGTTCCTTTTCCGTGAGTGCAACAACAGGCACCCCCCTGGCGCGTTCTCTCCCACGCAACTGGCAAAGCAACCCTCCGATAATCAAAAAGAAAGCCCACACGTACCCGCCATAAACCTGGGCGAGTTTCGCGGGCGAATCGGTGTAAATGCCCGATTGCGTCGCGGTGAACAGTCCCGCGGGTCCGATTGCCAAACTCGTCGCTTCTGCTTGATTCTGTAGACGGTTCAGATTCTCACCGTAAATTCCCGTACTTGTCGAAGACATCAACGCGACCGTCGCGACCAAGAGCGTCACGAGCAGAATCCGCCGCGCTCGCCCGATTTCGAGAGCGGAGATGCCGTAGCACAGCACGGCGAAGGGCAACAAGAGAGTGACGCAATGGTGCTTCCAGGTCCGCTCGCTGAATAGTAGCATGCCGACAACGACGAGCGCGTACTCCGCCGACAAACGCCAACCGCCGCGGGCCTCGGCCTTGGTTTTCCCTTCCTGGCGAATGGGTGCTCGGCAACACCAGACGAACAACAGCGCGAAGATCGCCATGCAGCCCTTGGCAACGAGCGATGCGTTCTTCGGACCGATGTCCACAATGTTGTCGTAACGCAAGGGAGCGTAAAGGTCGCCGATATAGGTCGAAAACGACGGGGCACTGGTCAGCATCCGAGCAATCAGGCCTGGAAGCGACTGATTGTTGTGTTCGGGCGTCACCACTCCGCCCATGACGAACGGTAGAATCATGACCTCGACCCAGCTATGCAGGGCCTGGTGATTCTTGTCCCAGCCGAGGAAAGCCGCCGGCACGAACAGGAAGAAGAGCCCCAATCCCGCCGAGCAACCGATCAATACGCGCCAGGCCCGTTTCCAAACGAAGTATCCGATGAAGAGCGCGGGCGTGACCTTGCTGGCGATTGCAAGAGCCAGGAACAGGCCAGCGAGAAAATCCCGGCCGCGCGAAAAGGAGACGAGCGAGGCCATGACCAGGAAAAGAATGAAAATATTGATGTTGCCGTGCATCAGATCGCCGAGGATCGGCCGGATGCTCAGCGCGACCGTCATCGCCTTCGCCCAGGCCGGGAACGGCCGCTCGGGAGTTTCCACCAGGCGAAAAGCCCAAAGCATGCAGAAAACAGCCATCGCGGCCTTGACGTAAAACCAGGTCAGAGCCCCCAGTATCGGATCAATCGTCACCAATTCCGACAAAGGCCATAGGATGATCCTTCCATGCGTCGCCGGGCGGAAATTGAGGCCGGGCGATACGCTACCATTTTCCCCCCAAAGACGACAACCCCACTCTTTCTTGGTAAAATCGGGTTGAAGACGGGCTGGAAAATTTGTTGCCTCGATACGCGAGAACTCCCGGTTTTCTGTCGTATGTGAAGGTGCGGACTCGCGATTCCTGATGGAGGTCCGGCCGAAACGTACTCCCGGCACCAACTATGAAAGATCATTACGAGCGTTGGTATATCCGCCTACCGGATGGCCGTGTCGTCAAGGCCAAGAGCACGACATCGGTGCGGCACCACGTCACCTCGGGCAATATCCCTCTCAACAGCATGGCTCGCCGTCAAACCGAGGATGAGTGGGTATCGCTTGTATGGATCGCGGAATTCAACGACCTCGGTAGCGAACGCTCGGAGTTCTCAAAGGACAATGCCCAGGCACCAGCGATCAACGGCAGTTCCGCGGACATTAAACTGAAAACTGGCATCTCCTCACGCCTCGACCCCATGAAGTTGCAAACGGTCGGGATCCGAGGACTGGTCGATGAACTCATCGCCGCGTGCGATAGCACGATCAACAACGGCAAACTAATTTATGCGTGCGCGGCCAGCGTGCTCGGCGTCTTGGCCGCATTTCTCGTCATGCGCCTCGTCCTTTTGTCGGGGCCACACGGTCCGTGGCTTGCCCATTTACTGAGTGGAACCATTGGCTTGCTCGCTTTGAGCGTGCTCTCCACCCTGCTCACGCGGCAAACGCATCTAGAAATTTCGAGGATGCGGCAAATTTCGCTCTCGGAAGCCGCTCAAGGGATCGGGCCTTTGACTCTCCGTGTCTTTCTCGGATTTGTCGCGACGATCGGTTTGGCGATCTGCCTGCTGATTCTGATACAACATTTGCCCGAGTGGATATCGAACACAACAACGGGAATAAGCTCGGGCATCGCGGAAGTCTTGAACACTCTCATCTGGGGTTTTGGGCTGATGTTCGCTTTCGGGCTATTTGTCCTAATGCTTCTCAGCCTCCTGATTCCAGCCATTCTGGTCGTTGAGGAGTGTTCGGTTGGCGATGCGTTGCGAGAATGGCGTGCCCTGCTCCGGGAACATCGTGTACGCGTCCTAGTTTACGAAGGGATGGCGTTGGCCGTGGCAGTTGCCACCGTCTTCCCTCTAGCACTGTCAGTTCAACTCGCACTGCGTTTCGGCCCGGAACTTTTCGGATTGACGCACAATTGGATCGTGATGGTCATTCCCCTCCTACTTCAAGCCCTTTCGATTGGACCGGGAGTTGCTTTCCTCGCGGTAGCGAATCTGTTCATTTACCTCAATTTGAGGTACGACTACTCACATGGGAAGTAGATGAGAAAAATTGCGACGGCACGCGGAGATCTTCTATCTCCGAAACTCAACATGCCTGACTAACAAGAGCGACATACCAGAAGTCTGTCACCAGCGGCGAAATTGATAAATTTAACCTTCACGAACACCACCGCCATTGCGCTTTCGAAAGCAGACTTTCCATGAACCGCCGCGAATTCTTGGCCACGGGCATCGCCAACACAGCCTTCTTGAAGAGTGGCAACATCCTCTCGGCGGCCAATCCCGTCAAAGGCTCCGAACGCGAACTGCTTTACAACGGGATCTTGCTTCCGACCGTTTGGCCGCCGGCGACCAGCAACGCCAAGTTGCATTTGCCCAGTACGCCGCCCTATCTCACCGAGCCGCCGGCCGTCATTCCCATTGATGTCGGCCGTCAGTTGTTCGTGGACGATTTTCTGATCGAGCAGACCGATCTCAAACGGGTTTACCATCTGCCCCAATATCACTCAGCCGGCCCGGTACTGCGGCCCGAAAGGGCTTGGGAGAAACAGGGCGATTTTCCGATGGCGGCCCCTTACAGCGACGGCGTCTGGTACGACCCCAAGGACAAGCTCTTCAAGATGTGGTACATGGGCGGCTACCGGGCCTGTACGTGCTATGCCGTCTCTCAGGACGGCGTGAAATGGGAACGGCCGAAGCTCGATGTGATGGCTGACACGAATGTCGTATCTATTGGCGATCGCGACTCGGCCATCGTCTGGCTCGATCATGAAGATCCCGACGCCAAACGCCGATTCAAATTGTTCCGCGCCCACCGTGAGGCCAAGGATGGCAAGGTCGAATGGTTCTTCCAGATCCACGTCTCGGCCGACGGCATTCACTGGGGCGACGTTGTCGGCCGAAGCGGGGCGATCTATCCGCGCTCGACGCTCTTCCGCAATCCGTTCCGCAAAAAATGGGAATACGGCATCCGCAAGGATTA
>JAIOQJ010000438.1 GCA_021413475.1 Planctomycetota bacterium
CACCGCCGTTTCAAGAACCGCACCTGGGAAATCGACCTGAAGGTAGAAAGACCCGAGAAAAAGCCGCCATTTTTGAAGGGCGAACTCAAGAACATCTCATCGCGCCTCCAGGTTTTGGGAAATGGCAACGTGATGAAACTCAACGTCTGGCTGTCTCCCGATGCTGCCGAGCCCTTCCCCTTCATCATTGAAGGAGATTCGGTCGATGCGGGCGGAACACTGGCAATCAAGACGATCGAAAAGCACAACATCTCCGTCGACTATACCATCAAGGAACTCGCTCGTGTCGAACAGGTCTTCGATACCCGCACGATTCCCGTGAAGCGGGTCGAGAATTTCACTCTTGGTTACAAGAGCGATCGCAACTTTAGTCAGCCGCTCAAGATGGCGAAGTTCAGCGAGGCTCTCATCCCGAAAGACGCGATGCCGGAAGAAAACGACACGACTTCCGTCCAGAACTTCAGCCAAAATAAGCTGGCCCGCCGTCGCTACCTCGATGTGACCGATCAGGTCCGGCGCATGCCGCTTTCCCTGGTGCTCCTCACCGACCAGGCGTACATGAAAGACATTCTGGAGGCCTTGGTGAACATCGAGTTGCGCTTCCAAACGACGCAAGTCCACTGGAATCGCTTCCACGGCACGCTGAATTACGGCGTGAACCAAGCCGGTGCGACCTCTCCGAGCAACAACCGCGAGGACCAGTTCTCCGCGAATTTGTTGGAGGTCTCGATCTACGGTATCGTTTCGTTCTTCGAGCGCGTTCCGGACGACGCCAAGGTGAAGGACAAGAAATAAGAGTGCAATCGCTTACCTAGGCGAGCCGAGCGGCGTAAGCCGCCGGGTGACGACGCGATTAGCTCGCTACTTATTGTATCACCCGGCGGCTTACGCCGCTCGGCTCGCCAAGACACGAACCCGATTTCTATCGAACGTCGAGGAGTTGCCATGGCCAAGCCTGACTTGAAGACCTTGATGATGAACAAGGGCGAACGCATCGCGCTCTACGCGGCGGGCGGCATCATGCTTCTGTTGATGATCGTCGGAGTTCTCAATCTATCCTCCACGCCTGATACCGAGAAATTGGTCAAGGATGTGGAACAAGGGGCGAGCAACGTCAAATCGGTCGTCAATGGCAACCAAGTCAAGATCGAAGAACTGCCCAAATGGGTCATGACGGTTTACAAACTCGATCCGTACAAGATGAAATGGACGGACAATCTCTTCTTCGACCCGATCGCTCCCGCTGACAAGCGGGCGATCAATCCGACGGTACTTGCAATCTCGGATATCCAGGCCGACTTCATGCATGCCAAGATTCTCGCGTACGACATCGACGAAGGGGCCGACGGCAAACTCAAGATCGGCGTGCTCGAGCACCGCCCCGCCAAAGGCGACAAAATCGATAAGGACAACGCCAAAGGCGTGATCAAGGACATTGGCGGCAAATTTGTATCTCCAAAGTCAGCGCCCAAACAAGGCGGAGTCGGTGTCAATAATCCAAAAGGTGGCGCGACGAAAGCACCGGTCGTTGATTCCGGGCCGCGCTATGAAGTGGAGTACGTTCCGCTTGATGCTGAATCGCTCGTGGGCAAGCGCCTCGCGTGGACGATCTACCCACAGCGGATGGTCATCATCCATGCGGAATTCCCTTATAAGAAGCAGATCGAGGAAATCAAGAACGCCCTTCGGCTGAATTCGCCCGACGACGTATTCGGGGTGGACTTGCCCGATAATGACACTCCTTATTTCCGCGGATACGTGATCCAACGGCAAATCCAATTTCCCGACGGCAAGGTGGAAGATTGGCACGACTTGAGTGTTTTGGAAAATTACCGGTCCACAATCTATACTCGCAAGATTCGCGACCTGCCCAACGATCCGAACCTGCTATATGTGATGCTGAACCATCGCCATAAACTGACAATGCCGCTGCCCGTATTGCTCTCGGGCAAATATCCCGAGATGAAGCTCAAGGGCGTCCAGGATTCCATCGAGAAGTTGAAGCTGGCCAACAAACCGCCTGAACATCAAAGGGCTCCATCGCGATTCAACAGCGAAGGGGACATTTTCGAACCGACGATGGGCACCGAGGCCGGCGGCGTCGGCCAACCGAATATCGGCGGCGGCGAAGGGATGACTAAGCTACCCCCGCCGGTCGTCACCAAGGAAGGCGATCCCAAGAGCGCTGGCACGAAGAAATTCGCTGACCAGCCCGATTCCATTCTTCTGCGGATCATCGATAACGACATCACACCTGGCGTGAAGTATACCTATCGCATCAAAATACGGATGCAGAATCCGAACTGGGTCGGCAGAAATGCCGACGATAAGCCCGAGAAGCCCCAGAAATACGAAAAAGTCTCGCGCCCCTCGGATGCTGACGTCGAACTGCTCGAAGGACCCTGGACCGAGCTCAAGGGCAAAGTCGAAGTGCCGCCCGAGGATTTCATGTTCGCCACCGACCCTGCCGTTGATCTGAAGGGCAAAACCACCGTCAATCTGAAACCGGGCCAAGGAATATTGCAATTCCAGCGCTGGTTGCCGGTGGCTACCATCGAAAACTTCAAAGAGCCGATCGCGGATTGGATCGTCGCCGACGTCGTGGCGACGCGCGGCATGTACCTCGGTGGCAAGCAGTTTGTGAATCTGCCGATCTGGTCGTCGAAAACCAACGCCTACGTCCTCCGCGAACTCCCTGCGGATAAGGGCTCGAAATCGAAGGAGCCGCGACGCGGGGTAATCATGGATCCGACCAAGCCCGGACCATCGTATGTGGTTGTCGATATCGAAGGCGGCGTGCGCGAACTCCGACTGCCAACCAAGATCATCACCGAGGAGACCGCCACTGAAATTCTGTTGCTCGACGAAAAAGGCAACCTCCAGGTACGCAGCAGCTTTGTCGACCGTGCGGCAACCGAACGCGCCAATCGCGAAAAAGAATGGTTATCCTGGATCGATCGAACCGAAAAACCAGTGGGTTCAACCGGGGCGGTGAAAAAGAACTTCGATTGAGCGATTTTTGGCGAGCTCGTGTTTTGTAGGGTGGGCCGAGTCTTCGAGGCCCACCAATTCGCACTCCCGGGAGCAATTCCCCTCAAAAACCACTTAGCTCCGCTTGACACTCGGGCGGGAAGCCTTGACAATCAACCAAATAGACTTGTCCTCAACCTTTGCATGCACGAGTCGCCACCGATCAACTCGGGATTCCGACCAGCTGGAACGGGAGAATGCGGAATGACGCAACAGCCGCGACGCCGACGACTGGATGTCGAAGACAATGGCGACATCGCTGTCGTCAACTTCATCGACGGCCGGCGCAAGATCATTCTCAATTTCAGCAACGTCGATTTTCTCTCGAGTGCGGCACTCGGAAAACTCATCACGTTCAACCGCAAAGTGCAAAACGTTCGAGGGAAGTTGATCCTCTGCGGCATATCCCCAGACATCCGAGAAGTGTTCCAGATCACCGGGCTCGATAAACTCATTACCATTCACGCGGATCAAGCGGCCGCCCTGCTAGCGTTCTGATCGTCCGATCGGCGGGCTCGATTTGGGGCCCGGGCTCTCTCCAGGGGAACGGCGGCGTAGCCGGGCCAAGTAAGCACCGAGCGACTTTGTACATGAACACCAACGGCAAGCCGATTGCCCGCGAACTAACGATCTCGAGCGACCTGTCTGCGGCCCGGCAGATTCAAGGAGAGATCGAAGGCGCTTTGCACACTCTGCATTTCGCGGAGTCGGAGATTTTTGCCATCAAAATGGCCGTTGAAGAAGCTCTGGTCAATGCCATCAAGCACGGCAACCAGATGGACCCCGCCAAGACGGTTCGCGTTTCCTACCACATCCAGCCCGAGCGCTTTGAAGTCCGCATCACCGATCAAGGACCCGGTTTCGATCCCAGCGACGTCCCCGACCCCACGGCCCCCGAAAATCTCGAACGTCCCTGCGGCCGCGGCTTGCTCCTCATTCGATATTACATGACCAAAGTGTCCTTCGACGATCGTGGCAGCACCATTTCGATGTATAAATTGCGGAAATAGCCGCTTGCGGCGGAGCGCATTTTCACGCTCCGCCGCAAGCGGCGAACTCACATCACTTCACCGCCTCCGGCTTGATCTGCAAAACCGTATATGGGATCAACGCCAGTATGTAGATCGACCCGTCTTTCGTTTCGCAGACTCCCAAAATCACGTGCTTGGTCGTCGAAGTGCCATCCGGCATCTTTTTGACGCCACCGTGGAACGGAAGCAGCTTGCCGTTCTTGTCCTTGGTGTCCATGACTTCGGGATTGTTGACGGAGACCGGACCGCGATCGAGCGGAGCCTTGTCGCCCGGTTTGAACGTGACCAGATGTAATAACTGGATGCCGTCTTTCGCCTCGGTGACGGCGACGTTGACCTGCCCCTTCGGTCCCACGCACATGGCCCGGCAATCGGTTGACTTCGCGTCCTGAATAAGGGTCCCGAGATTCGTGCCGGAGATCGTGTCGCCTGAACCCGTTAGATCGTAACTGATGAGCTGATTCGCACTCATCGCCACAGAGTAGAGTGTCTTGCCGTCCGGGCTGATGTCCCAGTTGATCGGATGGCCTTTCTCGTCGGCTAGATGCGATGCCGGGGTCGGCGGTTTGCCGTCGATCGTCTGTTTGAGCACTTCCACCTTGTCGCTCTTGGGATCGTACCGGGCGATGCCGCCGCCGAGGACCGGGTGATAGGCACGACCCAGATGATCGATGACGATGAATCCGTAGACGTGCTTGGTGTCGAGCAGTTCCCGATATTTCCCCGTCTTTAGATCGAGGATCAGAAAAACCGCGTTCTCACCCGGTCCGGGCCGATGGTCGGCACATGTCGAGATGTAAGCAACACCTCGCGATTCATCGGGCGTGATGCTATTGATGCCCTGGTGCGGAACGGGGATCGGATAGACCTTCGTGGTGTCCGTCTTCGGGTCGTAGACCATCGGATAGCCGCCCGGATAGTCCTCGCGTTTTTCCGTCTTGTCGGGGTAGCCTTGCTTGGTGCCGAAGTAGATCTTGCCGCTGGCCCCGACGTTGTTGCGCGTGTGAATCTTGGCCTGAGAGCCGAAGCCCTTGATGTCCTTGCCGATCGCCTTGTGGCAATCGACGACCGCCTTCATCGCCTTCGATGCCGGATCGAACTCGACGAGCCAGGAATTGACGGCATTGGCATGCGTGCCGATGTAGAGCTTGCCGTTGTGCCCTTCAATGATGGCAAAATAGCCTTCCCCCTCGGGAGCGGTTTCCTTGGGGACAACGTAGGCCGTGGAGGGAATCCACTTGGTCTTCGCGGGCTCGGCAGCATTCGCGGCCGTGCTGAACGAGAGAAAAATGGAGGTGGCGAAAAGGAGAGATATCGGCTTCATGAATGCAGTCTCCGGATGGGTTGTGATGTGCCCCCATGATGCCGGATGACGTTGAGAGATGCAACGAAGATATGTTAAAAGCGGGCAATTCCGTGAAGCCGCGACGCGAAGGCTTCCGGAGCGGAGCGCTCTGCTGCCCCGAACGTGTCACGACACTCCG
>JAIOQJ010000439.1 GCA_021413475.1 Planctomycetota bacterium
TTTGTCATCATTGAACCGACCACTATTCTAAGCGTATACTAGCAATTCACGTCCCTTGCCGCGCACCCGCGAGGCGAGTCGTGGATCTATTTTGTTCCTGAACTTCTGAGGCGGACGACGATGGCCGAGACCCCCAAAACCCAGACCCCCGGCATGATGATGAGTGGGTCCGATATTCTGGTTGAATGCTTGATCCGGCAGGGAGTCGATCACGTCTTCGCTTATCCGGGCGGGGCCAGCATGCCCTTGCACCAATCCCTGACCCGAGTCGAAGGCAAAATTCGCACGATTTTGCCGCGCCACGAGCAAGGTGGCGGATTCATGGCGCACGGCTACGCCCGGACCACAGGCAAGGCCGGCGTCTGCATGGCGACCAGCGGTCCAGGGGCGACGAACTTCGTCACCTGCCTTGCCGACGCCAAGATGGACTCCGTGCCGATGATCTGCATCACCGGCCAAGTGGGCACGCCCGTGATCGGCACCGATGCGTTCCAGGAGACTCCGATCGTCGAAGTCTGCCGGGCCATCACCAAGCATCATTATCTGATTCAGCGGACCGAAGACATCACGCGGGTGATGAAGGAAGCATTCCACATTGCCACCACGGGCCGCCCTGGGCCGGTCATCATCGACGTCCCCAAGGACGTGCAGAACAATCGCATCGTCCCCGACTGGGACCCGCCGATGAATCTGCCGGGATACAAGCTCGCTCGGGCACCCAAGCGGAGCGATCTGGAACGGATCATCGCGGAGATCCGCAACGCCAAAAAGCCAGTCATTTACGGCGGCGGCGGAATCATTCATTCAGGGGCTTCCGCGTCCCTGAAGGAATTCGCCGAGCGGGCCGGCATTCCGGTGGCCCTGACTCTGCACGGTCTCGGGGGTTTTCCGTCCGATCACTACCTGTGCCTCCAGATGCTCGGCATGCACGGCACGGTCTATTCGAATTACGCGGTCAACGACGCTGACTTGTTGCTCGCGTTTGGTGTCCGCTTTGACGACCGCGTCACCGGCAAGCTGGCCGAGTTCGCCAAGCATGGCCGAATTGTCCACATCGACATCGATCCATCCGAGCTCAATAAAAACAAACACGCTCACATTGCCATCCATGGCGACTTGAAGGCGGCCCTCGACGGATTGAATGGCTTGCTGAAAGAGGAAAAGAATGCCGACTTGATCGGCGGCGGTCGCTACCCCGACTGGATGCGGCAGATCGACGCATGGCGGGAAACGGAGCCGTTGAGCTTCCAGAAACGCGACGACGCCATCCTGCCTCAGTACGCAATTCAGCGGCTCTGGCAGATCCTGAAAGACCGCAAGCAACTCGACGAGACCATTATCACCACCGGCGTTGGTCAGCATCAGATGTGGGCGGCTCAGTATTTCAAGCTGAACCAACCGCGCCACTGGGTCACCAGCGGCGGACTGGGAACAATGGGTTTTGGCCTGCCAGCAGCGCTCGGTGCACAGGCCGCCCATCCGTCGAAACTTGTCGTTGACATCGACGGCGACGGCAGTTTCCTGATGAACATTCAGGAACTCGCGTGCGCTTTCACGGAAAAGCTGCCGGCCAAGGTGTTGCTGCTCAACAACCAGCACCTCGGTATGGTGGTTCAGTGGGAAGATCGCTTCTACGAGGGCAACCGCGGGCACACCTATCTCGGTGCGGGACACGAGGAAGAAGAATATCCGAACTTCGTCCAGCTGGCGAAGGGCTTCAAGGTTGGTGCTCAGAAGGTCACGGCGAAAAAGGACCTCGACGAGGCCCTGGAAGAGATGATCGATTCCAAGGGGGCCTACGTTCTCGACGTGATGACCCCGTATCAGGAGCATGTGCTGCCGATGATTCCGTCGGGGATGACGGTTCGCGACATCATTAAGGCGTAATGCATATCCGCTTGCGGCGGAGCGCACGCTCCGCCGCAAGCGGCTCTTTCCGCGCCAACATTGGTTGGAACAACCACTTTCATCCGTCTTTTCGTTGGGACGCGCTCCTATAATGGGAATGAAGTTGCCGACGACGACGCCCTCTCTCCCAAATAATTCCGAGTCATCCCGGCAACTCAAAGGTTGAAATCGGGACAAAAACCGATCATGATCGAGGGTGGGCTGTTCCTTCGATCGCCACCTGCCTGCCTTGACAGCTGACGTGCCACATTTTCGGAGTCCGATGCATGAAAGCCTTTTCCCTTGTTGCTGCCGGCTTCTTGCTCTTCTCGTTGACCCGACCCGTGCTGGCGGATCCGCCGAAGAAAGAAGAAGCGAAACTTCCTCCGGCCATCACCAAGCCGCTGCCAGAATCGCTTGCTGATTTGAAAGCCATTCAGGACCAGACCAAGAAAGTCGTCGAAAAGGTAATGAGCGCCACCGTCGGCATTCAGATCGGTGGCGCGGCGGGGAGCGGCGTCATCGTCACGAAGGACGGCATGGTCTTGACGGCCGGGCACGTTTCCGGAAAGCCGGGCCAGAAATGCACGATTATCCTTCCTGATGGCAAACGCCTTGATGCGAAATCGCTCGGCAGAAACGCTGGCATCGATAGTGGTATGTTGCAGATCACGGCCGCCGATGCGAAGTTCGATTTTGTCGAAATGGGCAAATCCGACGATCTCAAGACAGGCACTTGGTGCGTGGCCATCGGCCATCCCAATGGTTACCAGCGCGGTCGACCTCCGGTTGTGCGTCTCGGCCGGATCTGGAGTGCGAGTAAGACGGCGATCACGACGGATTGTACGCTGGTCGGCGGCGATTCGGGTGGTCCATTGTTCGACATGGAAGGCCGCGTGATCGGCATCCACAGCCGGATCGGGCCGAACATTATGTCGAACGTACATGTGCCGATTAACACGTATACCGAAACCTGGGATCGCCTGGTCAAGGGCGACGAGATCGGCCCCGGCTCATCGACGAGTATCACCGCGTATTTCGGCGTGACCCCCGACGAGGATGCCAAGGATGGTAAGTTGTCGCGTGTCACCGAAGGTTCCCCGGCCGATAAAGCGGGCCTTTTGGCGGGCGACATCATCACCAAGTTCGATGGTAAAGAAATCAAGACGTATGCCGACATGCTGAGCATTCTCGCGAAAAAGAAGCCGGGCGACGAAGTCGAGGTCGTCGTCAAGCGCGGTGAGGAACTCAAGAGCCTGAAGGTGAAACTCGATAAACGCGGTTGATCTTTCCTTTGGATCGTTATCATCAATTCAAGGATTGCTTATATGATCGTCACGCGCCTGCGTTTTCTCCCGGCCATCATGGTCGCCGCCGTCCTCTGCAGCGGTGGCCAATCGTGGGCTCAACCGTCCAAAAAGGACGGCCCTCCCGGTGGGCCATCAAAGAACAATTCCAAGATCCTCGATCTGTTCAAATCGGTCGTCGCCAAGTCGGCGGCGAGTACGGTTTCCGTCTTGATCGACGGCAAACAGGTCGCCTTCGGAACCGTCGTCGGTGCTGATGGCTTTATCATCACCAAGGATAGTGAACTCAAGAGCGACAAGATTGTCGTCAAATTCAAGGACGGCAAGGAACTGCCCGCCACGCGTATTTCGGGGGACGAGACCTGGGACATCGCGATGTTGAAGGTCGATGCCAAGGATCTCACACCGATTTCGTGGGCTTCAAGCAAGATTGCTCCCGTGGGTAACTGGGTCGCAACCCCGGCGGCTGCCGAGAAACCGGTGGCCATCGGCGTGGTCAGCGTATCCGCCCGCACCATGCCTCCTGGCCCCAAAATCGCGTTGCCGAAAGATAATAACAATCGCGGCTATCTTGGCATCCAGATGGAAGACAACGACAAGGGCGAGGGCGTCCGAATCACGGTCGTCAGTCCGAAGAGCCCCGCCGAGCGCGCCGGACTCAAGGCAGAGGACATCATCGTCGGCATCGACGGCAAGGATACACCCGATCGGGAAACGCTCGGCGCTTCAATTGGCCGGCACAAGGCGGGTGATGTGGTTACCATCCGCTATATCCGCGGTGCGAAAGAAGAGGAAGCCAAAGCCACGCTCGAGAAACGGCCAGCGAGCCTCGGTTTCGATCGTGGCGACATGCAGAACAGCATGGGCACCGATCGTAGCGAACGCCGCACGGGCTTCCCGATCACGCTCCAGCACGACACCGATCTCAAGGCCTCGCAATGCGGCGGACCGCTCGTCGATCTCGATGGTAACGTCATCGGCATCAACATCGCTCGCGGCGGCCGAACGGATACCTACGCGATTCCCGCGGAATCGATCCAGCCGCTGCTGCCGAACTTGATGAAAGCCAAGGTGGTGGTTGTCCCCAAGATTCCGATCGCTCAACGGATCAAGGCTGCGGAGGACGCTTTGAAAGAAGCACAGACCGCAAAGGCCGCGGCCGACAAGAAGTTGGCCGAAGCTAAAGCCGCTTTGGATAAATTGCTGGCGGAAGACAAAAAGGAAGAGAAGAAAGAGCCGAAGAAGGATCCTCCCAAAGAAGAGAAAAAGGATCCAAAGAAGGATCCCAAGAATTGACAGTTTCGATGTTAATCCGACGCGCCAGTGAGGGAGAAGGTCTCCCTTTCTGTCGCGTCGGGGCGTTTGGTCGACGAAATATGCCCTCCACGATCACTTCATTTTGAACTCGACGGACTATCCCCCGGCAATCGCTCCCACAATCCACAATGGCTCCGTTCCCGACGCGATCGCGTCGGGTAGCGGAGTGTCCGGCGATTCGTGCGATACGTCGTCCTCGCATGCGAAAAAGCGAAGCATCGGCCGGCGAAGTTTAGTCCCATGATCGCGGATCGTTCCACAAAGCATCGGATATTGTGCTTCGAGGGCGTCGAGAATTGTGCGCTGCGTAATCGGGCCCGTGACTTCGAGAGTCACCTCGGCACCGACGTTCGCGAGAGTTCGCAAATGATAGGGGAGAATAATCCGAATCATGCGATCGTCTGCACCTCGACCGACACCACGGCCGGCAAATCGCGAACAATCGGGGCCCAGTTGTCACCCGCATCCGCTGAGGCGTAAACTTGCCCGCCCGATGTGCCGAAGTAGATGCCGCACTTGTCGAGCGTATCGACAGCCATCGCGTCGCGCAACACATTGACGTAACAGTTCTCCTGAGGCAAACCGTTGGTCAGCGCCTCCCACTCGTTGCCGCCGGCCCGGCTGCGGTACACTCGTAGCTTGCCATCCGGGACGTAGTGTTCGGAATCGCTCTTGATCGGAACGACGTAGATGGTTTCCGGCTCATGGGCATGCACATCGATCACGAAGCCAAAGTCGGTGGGCAAATTGCCGCTGACTTCATGCCATGAGTCGCCGGCGTCGTCGCTGCGCAACACATCCCAATGCTTCTGCATGAAGAGTACCCCCGGCCGCGAGCGGTGCATCGCAATGCGGTGGACGCAGTGGCCAACCTCGGCATTCGGGTCGGGGATGTATTGCGACTTTAGGCCACGATTGATCGGCTTCCAGGTCTTTCCGCCATCGTCGGTCCGGAAGGCACCGGCCGCCGAGATGGCGATGAAAATGCGCTCGGGATTGCTTGGATCAAGCAGGATCGTGTGCAGACACATCCCACCAGCACCCGGCTGCCATTTGGGCCCGGAGCAACTACGCAGGCCGGGGAGTTCCTGCCAATTCTGCCCGCCGTCAGAGGTGCGAAACATGGCGGCATCTTCCACACCGGCGTAAACGGTATCCGGATCGGTCAGCGACGGTTCGAGATGCCAAACACGCTTGAATTCCCATGGGTGCGGCGTGCCGTCGTACCACATGTGCGTCCCAGGATCGCCATCGTACGCAAACTTGTTTCCCACTGGTTCCCAGGTTTTGCCGCCATCATTCGAGCGTTGAATCAGTTGCCCGAACCAACTACTCGATTGCGACGCGTAAATCCGGTTCGGATCCACAGGCGAACCCTTGAGATGATAAATCTCCCATCCACCAAAGAACGGGCCGCTGACATCCCATTTTTGGCGCTTGCCGTCGGAGGTGAGGACAAAGGCTCCCTTGCGAGTGCCGACGAGGACGCGGACGGTTGTCATGTGGGTGTGCCTTTCTTCGGAAAATACTCGAGCGGTTCAATTATGGGAACGTTCACCCTTCTGTCGCTTCCTGTTATAATGGCGATTGATTCTTTGTCGGCAATCGGGATCGACCAATCATGTTGCCCGCATTCGATGACTTTGGGTATTTGCCACCTGGAATTCATTGCTGTACGGTCGAGGAGTTGGTTTCGCGTTTCGGAAGCGGCTCCGATGAGCGGGAGACTGAAATTCAAGAATTGCTGCAAGTTGCCGACGCAGCCAGAATCGTTGGAGTAATTCGACTTTTGGTGAATGGTAGCTTCGTGACTGGTAAATTGTCTCCCAATGATGTCTACGTAGTGATCCTTCCAGGTTCGGATTATCCAAGGAAAAACCAGCGATTGGATAGTGACGACTTGGTTTGGCCATTCCTGCAAATAATCGTGGCGGCGGACGATGCCGATTTCGATGCCTGGGCGCTTCGCCAGTTCGCGACCGATCGCGGCAGGCGTTCCAAGGGAGTTGTGGAGGTTCTGCTATGACTGAATCGTTGACTGCCGATGGTTACAAACAAACCAAGGAAAAACTGCTCGATCTGGAATCGCGCTTAGCGGTGATCGAGAAACGCACGGATTTGAGTGCCGAGCATTTGGAAAGCGTCCGGCGATCTTACAAGATGATGATGCGAGAGTTTCTGCAGGAGATCAAGCTGTATGAGGCGCGACATAGGGGTACCACTGAAAAAGGCATGATCGGCGGCGGCAGACATGGGTCAGAAAAACGCAACTCCTCATTCCAGATCAATCGTGCGAAACGAGCCTCTCCTGATACTGCCCCGGCACATCCTCCCACGCGGCCATGTAGGCTGCCTCTAAGGGAACTTGAACATAGTTCTCCCGAGTTAGGAATAATGGCATTTGCGGAATCGGCTGCCCGACGGCGAAATGTTCGACAAACGCCTCGACGACTGCTCCACCGATGTAGGACGCGACGGTGAACTGTTGTTCGCTGGCAAGCGTGTATTCCTCCGTGCCAATTTCGTTTAGCAAAGCTCGGTGAATCCCATGCGGGTCGCGGGGACCGGGCGGGTGAACATCAACCAAGAGAAGGTGAACGCCACTATCGAGAGCGGCGACTGCTTTGTCGAGGAATGACCGAATAGCGTGGCGGCTTGATTTGTTTCCGGCTGACAAGATCTCAATCATCGCAACTATCCGGTCATTGCTGGTGTGTCGAATCACAACGCTTCGCTGCATTCGTGCGTACGAATCCCGTGTGATGGTCGAGCGAGAATGGACGATCGGAGGCGATTCGGTCAGCGTTGCCGTGCCCGAAAGGGATCCATCGGTTTCCGGCTGCTGGCCGGAAGCTTGGAGCGTCAGGACATCGGGCGCGCCCAAATCGCCGCCAATTTGCTCGGCCATGACATAGTAGCCTTTGGGAAGTAGCCCACGCTTCAGGGCACGTTTAATTTCCAAGACCCACGAATAATGAAAATCGTGAAAGGTCCCGTCGCAGACGCGTGTCCAGTCATGAACCGGCATGAGGTTACTCCTATCGCGTGTCGATCAATCTAGGCCATCTCATCATATCACGCCTTCCCCGCCTTCGCCCGCGCCACCACATCAAGATTCGCCAACCCCTGCTCGAAGTCCTTGCCTACCATCTTGTCCATGTTGATGAAGAGCGACACAATCTTTCCCATCAAGGAATTGGGGCCTTCCATTTTCCAGGTGACGTTCGTTCCAGTTGCGGTCGGGACCAGAATGAAGTTCACCTCGTTCAGGCACTTGAACGGTCGGGTGAACTCGAGTTTCATGGTGACAAGCTCGCCCGGTCTACTGGCCATGATTGTCATGCGGCCTTCGCCAACCTGATTGTTGCCGTTCCAGGCATAGCTGGCCCCGGGTCCGGTGGGCGGGCCTTCGAATGTCTTCTTCATGGCCGGGTCACGCTTGTCGTAAGGCGACCATAGGGTCCATTGGTGTAGATCGTTGATGATCGAGAAGACGACATCGCTGGGGGCTTGGACCTGAGCACTGCGCTCGACATGGAGTACTTTCGGACGGGTCTTCACGAAGATCACCAGGGCGACGACGAGAACGGCGATGGGGATGCCGATGTACAAAAGTAGTTCCACGATAACGCTCCTTGGGAACGTGATGAATTGATCCAATCGATCAGTGTATTCACGAGAGCCGCTTCGAGCCGCCGCGCATCGAATTTCGCCATGCAAATATGGGGATCCGACACGACGTAATGCAAATGGAGAATCGACTTTCGTGGATTCTCCATTCGCATTTCTGGATCGTAGAAAATCGGCGTTATGCTCGGACGGGCTAGAACCGGTATTCCAATCCCAGCGTCACCCCTTGAATCCAGAGCGTTGACGTGTTCCCGAAGAAGGCAGGACGCAGAGAGCCTTGGGCCGCCGTCCCGTTCTGAGGAATCTGCGTCCGATTGACAACCGGGTCAATCTGCTCCGCCGAGCGAGCGACCTTCGGCCAGATAATCAAGTTGTAGCCGGCGAAGAGACGGCAACTCTTGGTAAGGTTGTAGCCAACTCGTAACGAGCCTTCCGGAATGACCACCATCGACGTGCTTTCATAAGCACCGATATTTGACGACTGAGCCAGCAAGCCGCCCACACTGACCGCCGGCGGTTGACCAGGAACTTGGACGATGGTCTGGCCGTTGATGTTCACTGTTCGCCGGTTTTCGCCAATGTTCGCACGGATCTGGCCATCGATGAACCAAGAGCCTCGAGCGTATTCGAGATCGAAGCCGAGGGAAACACCGTTGAACCGATTGATCGCCCGGAACTGATCCAGCACCGTGATCTGCGTGCCAGGGGCGAACAGCCCGCCTTGCGGTTGCAAATCCTCGCGGATCGAGAGTTGATCGGAATAGTAAAAGTGCCGATAGCCCGCCAAGAAGTCGAGGCGGGTGTAGCCGCCCGAGCGCGGGTCGTTACACTTGGTGCCGCATTGGTTTGGCGAGCAGGGATCGCAACCGGGATCATTCACGCAGCAAAGCCGTGCGCGCAAAACCGCATCGAACCCATAGATTCGCGGTGTCTCCGCATTAACGGACACGAAACCGTTCAAGACGCCAGGAAACGAAACGAGCTGCGCATCGTTCTGACCCGTTTGAGCGTTGATGAAAGGTCGCGAGACAATCGCTCCGGTCGTCGAACCAGCGACGGCATTTTGACTTTGGCCCCCGAGCATGAAGCCGCCTGCCTCGAAGCCGATGATATGGCAAGGATCCCACCACTCACCGGCTCGGACCTGGAAGCCGGATTGAAATCCGGAGTTGATGTCGTCGCCGCCAAATAGGACGGTGCTGCCGGGCGTGCCCAAAACGCCGGCTTGGTTCACCGATGTGCCCGCGGGGCTACCACTGATGAGCGGAGGCGACTGCGCGCCTCGGACATTCCAGAAAAGGTACTCGGCACGAACCCAGTACATGCCGTAAGGTCCGCAGGCGACACAACACTCAGTTTTGCAATCCGTCGCGTATGGACTGGCAACGAGTGGAGTATACGGGAGCGTCGCGGGCACCGAAGTCGTCGGCGCGATCGGCGCAAGGACTGCGGCCTTGGGGGTTGCCTTCCAATTCGCCGGATTCGGCATCAATTCGGCGGCTCGTTCAGGTCCTCCCGAGGCGGTTGGCGGCAACCGTTTCGGTACATCGATCGGCAAATCCTGGCCGAGCCCGAGCGTATTGATGACCAATATCAGCATCAAGCCCGCGATCCATCGCTGTGGCATGATCGACTCCTCTGCATGTTGCAAACGACTAAGCGCTATCGCTACCGAGAAGCATTCGAGATCGCGTTCCTCGAAAGAAACACTTTGCCCAAACTCCCTCGGCTAACAGGCAACCAATGGGAAGCGCACCTCCTCCATAATCATCGGCCAACGGAAGGTTCCGTTTTACCCGAAGGTGACGAATTCGCGGAGTTTGTTGCTTTTCCCGAATGGTGGAATTGTTCCTAGAACCCCTGGATTAACGAGGTTTGCCCGAGCCGCTTGCGAATTACTATAGGATCCAATCCACTTGATGCGCCTCGGTTCGATCAGGAACTTCCCAGCGATCGAGGAGGCGTTCGATCACCGACTCGGGGACCTTGCGGCGGCGTTGCCGATTTTGGGCGAAGAGGCGCTCGGGGGACGCTTCGACGTAAACGATCCGAACATGCGCCCCGTGCTCATGAAAGAGCTTCGAGCATTCGTTGCGGATATGCCTGCTTAGATTCGACGCGTTCCAGATGAACGAGCGTTTGGCCTTCAATAGTTCGCGGGCGATTTCGCGTGCCCGACTCAATACCTGGCCTTGTGGGTCCGATGGGGCGACGCCCATTTCGATCCGCAAGGCGTCGAGGCTGATGACCTCGCGTTCGGGGAAGTATTTGCGAATCCAAAAATCCTTGCCGGAACCAGGCAGGCCGGACATCATCACGACTTCGCAGTTGAATTCCGCAGTGACCGGTTCATCGGTATGACGGGCTTGCTCCTGGAAGAATACGAAACGTGAATGATCGGATGAGAAGGCGTACGGTCGATCCAGGCACCCAAGATCCGCGCATTGCTCGCGGAAGCGGCTGATCTGGTTGAGTAACTTGTCGGGATCGGGGCAAACCCGGCCACGTGCGTCGGACTCGGCGAGAATGCTTAGCCAATCGCAGCGAGCAGTCTGGCTCACTTCGATCGCGTGGCGGCGAGGATTCTCGCTCTCAGCCAAAAAGAACGGGACGAGATGATGGCGAACCAGAGCGGCAACCTGTTCGCGATCATCGAACGGCACGTCGCGCCGCCAAAGGATATGACGAGCTTTCACAGCACCGCGCCAGGAATGGCCTCGCGAGGAAACAGTACCCTCGGCATCAACGCGCGTGCAAACCGGTTTGGCGACATCGTGCAGTAGGGCGGCCGAAAAGAGGATTTGCCGTTCGTGTTCGGGCAGTGCTCGAAACGCCGGCAAGGCGGCCATGGCTTCGCAAACCATGTGCACATGGATCCAGACATCCCCCTCGGCATGGCGGATGGGATTCTGCGGGCAGCCTTGCAGATCGCGAATCCAGGGGAATGTGTCGAGCGTCGACCAGTCGATCGACCAGTCCGGCGGCTGCGGACAAGGCGGAAAACTCATTCGCGAACTCCCCGGAAGCCGAAAGGGGAAATGAATGGGCCAGGGATGCCTTCCAATGACATTCTAGGCGCGCGATCCAAGCCCCGCTTGCGCTTCCGTCCAATTTGCATCTTGATTCAGCTTCGGCCCGTGCCGACTTCGACCATGCTACTTGTTGTATCGCGCCGGGAACGAAACAACCCCCGGATCGTTCCGGGGGTTGAGGTTTTCGTCGAGGCGAGCCGAGCGGCGTAAGCCGCCGGGTTATGCGGCGTCACCCGGCGGCTTACGCCGCTCGGCTCGCCAGTCTTCTCAAATCGCCAGCACTCCCGTGCTATCTCCAAAGCTCTTGGCCGGGCAGCCCATGGCCTGGAACATTGCGAGGTAGAGGTTCATCAGCGGAGTATCTTTCGCGTACCGAAGATGCTGGCCGGTTTTGATTTTGCCGCCGCCGTGGCCGCACAGGAGGATCGGCAGATTGTCGTGATTGTGCCGATTGCCGTCGGAGTTGCCGCTGCCGTAGACGAGCATCGTCTGGTCGAGCAACGTCTTGTCGCCTTCCTTGATTGATTGAAGCCGGGTCAACAAATAGGCGAGTTGCTCGATGTGATAGCGGTTGATTCGGCGGATCTTGGCCTGCTTCGCCTTGTCGTTGCCGTGGTGCGACAGTTCGTGATGCCCTTCGCGGATTGCCTCGTCCTTGTCGTTGATGCGGGCCGACAGATAGGGGTACGGGCGATTACTGCCGTCGTTCGCCAACGGGAAGGTCACGACGCGCGTGATGTCGGCCTGGAAGGCGACGACCATCAAGTCGGCCATGATGTGAACATGTTCCTGAAAATCCTTGGGAAGCCCGGCCGGCACTTTCACATCGGGCGGCGGCGTGACTTTGCTGTTCTTCGTTTCGTTCGACTTGTCGATGCGCACTTCGAGTTCACGGATTGAGGTCAGGTATTCATCGAGTTTGCGTTGATCGCCGGCACCGAGTTGCGTGGAGAGCGACTTGGTGTCCTCGCGAACGAAGTCGAGGATGCTCTTGTTGTACTGGTCGCGTTTGGCACGGGCGGCGTCTTGATCCTTGCTCGGGCCGTTGCCGAACAGACGATCGAAGACCGATTTCGGATTCACTTCCTTGGCGTTCGGCGTGGTGTCGTTCCGCCACGAGAAGTTCGATTGATACGCGCACGAGTAGCCGGAATCGCAATTGCCCGCAGGCCGGCCCGGTTCGATGCCGATTTCGAGCGACGCGAACTTCGTCTTGTCGCCGATCTGGCCCGCGATCCACTGGTCGGCCGATTGGCCGAGGCGAATATCGGCCCCGTTGGTCTTGCGCGGCTGCCGGCCGGTGAGGAACGCGGCCATGGCACGGGCGTGATCGCCGGGCCCATCGCCGTTCGGCCGGGCTTTGTCGAGCGTCAATCCCGTTAGCACGTTGATATCTTGCTGAAACGGCTTCAGCGGTTCGAGGACGTATGGTAGCGTGTAGTTGGTACCGGTCGCGGTCGGCGTCCAATCTTCAAGATGCGCCCCGTTCGGGATGTAGAGGAACGCAGCCCGTACCGGCTTCGCGGGCGCGGCACTCGGCACGGCGGCAATCGCCGACATGGCTTCGAGATAAGGCAGGGCCACGGCGGTGCCCATGCCTTTGAGGATCGTCCGGCGAGAAATCAATCGGCTCATCGTCACTCCCTGAAACAACTACTGGATTGCTTGTTATTCACGGCTGCCGCCCCGGCGTTTCTGGAACGGGTCGCTTTTGACGATCCCGATTATTAACGCGGAGAAGCGGTCCTGATTCTTGGTGAGGTTCCCGGCAATGTCGTCGATCGCGCACTTATCGTAATACTCTAAACCACGGCCCAGGGCGAAGGTAAGCATTTTCTCGGCCAAATTTCGGCGAAACAAATCGGCCTTCGAGAGCAGCACTTTGCGAAGTTCCGCTGGTCCCGCGAATTTCTCGCCGCTGGGCAGAACGCCCGACGGATCGATGGGGAACTTTCCATCCATCGCTCGCCAGCCGCCGATGCCGTCGAAGTTCTCGAAGCCGAAGCCGAGCGGATCCATCTTCTGATGACAGGTCGCACAGATCGATTTCGTGCGATGCTGCTCCATCCGCTGCCGTAACGATCCCTTTAGCT
Organism: Planctomycetota bacterium; assembly: GCA_021413475.1. Lineage (GTDB taxonomy): Bacteria > Planctomycetota > Planctomycetia > Gemmatales > Gemmataceae > JAIOQJ01. The sequence continues at coordinate 13,267 of JAIOQJ010000439.1, forward strand.
CCGCCTGTTTCTCTTCGAGATCGGGCACATCGGGCGGAGGCGGTGGTGGCGGTGTGCCCAGGATGTTCTCCAAAATCCACTTCCCGCGTTTCACCGGCGAGGTTCGCGTCGGGTTCGAGGTCAACGTCAACACGCTCGCCTGCGTCAGAATGCCGCCACGGTTGCGGTCGGTCAACTTCACTTTCTGAAACTCGGTGCTGCTCACTCCGGTGATGCCGTAGTGCTTGGCCAGGCGAGAATTGACGAAAGTCCAATCGGCATCCAGGAATTCGAGCACGGAGCGGTCTTCCTTCATAATGTGCTCGAAGAACAATTCCGTCTCGCGCACCATCGCTGACTTCAGCGCGAAATCAAAGGTTGGATAGACATTGGTATCGGGGGCCAGGGTGGGGATGATCCGCAGGTTCAGCCACTGAGCGGCAAAGTTGTCGGTCAACGCGGTCGCCTTCGGATCGGCCAGCATCCGCTTCACCTGGGCCTCGATCACGCCCGGTTTGCGAAGTTCGCCCTTGGCAGCCAGTGCGATCAGGGTCTCATCGGGCATCGAAGACCAAATGAAGTATGAAAGCCGAGTCGCTAATTCGTACTCATTGATTGGATGGACCACCTTGGGGTTATCCGGCTCGACATCGCGTTCGACGCGGAACAAGAAATTCGGCGACACTAACACGGCCCGCAACGCGAGTTGAATGGACTTCTCGAACGGCTCACTCTGATCGTCCATCAATTTGAAGATCTTCAGCAAGCGCTCGACTTCCGGCGGTTTCACCGGCCGGCGATAAGCGCGGGTCGCGAAATTCTCGATGATCTTGCGGGCGGCGGTTTCATGATCTTTCTTCGCGTCCGGCTTGGCGATCATGATCTTCTTGTGAGATTCGGGCAGGGGCACCGGATCCGGCTTGAAGGGGCCCTCGATCTCCAGCAATTCGACATAGAGGTTGCGATCGATCTTGTCCGGATTCATCGTCTTCTTGTCGGAGAAGTCGTTCGTGAACGCCAGTTCGACGTCATGCCGGCCAGCCGTGATCCGGTGGCTTATCTCGTACGTTTTGCCTTTTCCTTTCAACGCATCAACGTCAAACGTCTTAATAGCCTTGTTGTCGATCTGCATGACCATCTTGGGAAGGTCCTTGCCCGCTTGATCGCCGTGGGCTCGGGCCCGGATCGTGTAATCACCGGTATGCAGAAATTCGAAATTGACGAAGACCTTGCCATTGGTCAGAAGTGGGAAGCGATCCGTGAGCCCCGTTGGCTTGAATAAAGTCGATCGGAAGTTCTGCGGCCGAAACGTATCCTTGCCCGACATGATCGGCTTTTCGCTGACAATGGCATCGTCGAGGATTCGCTCAGCGGCAGTCATGTACTTTTCAAGAAGCAACGGCGGCAAAGTGAGCACGTCGCCGATGTTGTCGAAACCGTAGCCGACGTCGTCGCTGGGGAAGTCGTCGGCCGGTTGAAATTTGACGCCGACCAGGTCGCGGATCGTGTTGTTGTACTCGGCCTTGTTGAGCCTGCGGATCGTCGGCCGACCCGGATCCTTCGTTAGTCCGCAATCGACACGCGTCAGTGAATTTTCCATCCAATCCAGGAATATGGCCCGCTCGGCATCGGTCGGTTGCGGCTTCCCTTTAGGCGGCATCTCCTTGGGTTTCACGACCTCGGCAACCGCCGCCCAGAGCTTGCGATCTTTCATCGCCGCCCCTTGATCGGTGAACTTCGTGAACGAAACCTCGCCGGAGTTCTTCCCGTCGTTATGGCAATTCAGGCAGTAGGTCTTCAGAAAGGGGAGAATCTTCTCTTGGAAGAGCTTGGCATCGCTCACGGCCGTCGGCTTCGCGGGTTCGGCGGCTTGGACCGATTTGGCGTTGTCGTTCCGTGCGGTCAAAAGATACACGCTCGCCAAGAATGGCACGAAGAAAGCCAGGGTTAGCCAATGACGTTGCGGCATCGCGAATAAATCCGGCAGGACGAGTGGTTGAAACGGCGTGACGGAGCAAGGTGTGGAGAGGTAGGAGATATTAGTCTAAATTCCCACCGCCCGGATAGCAACATGGAAAAGCGGAAAACCGTTTGGCCTTCTGGACCGATTTCTGATCGCTAATCGTCGGTACTACGCTTGTTTTCATTTGCCCAGCGTCGCAAAAGCAAAAACGCCAGAAAAGAAATCAGCGCAAAGCTACCGAGCATTCCAAGCCAAATTCTCGTTACCCGTTCTTCTGAACCGGGGCCGTCTGCGTAATAGACCTCATAACCGAATATGTAAATCTGGGCCGTTCGATTTGGTGGCCAAGGAAATGTGTTTACACGGAAATCGACGTTCAAAAAGAAGATCAACCCAAGACCTAGCAACATTCCGAACAGAATCTGATTTCGTCTTTTCACGAACCATCCCTCATTCGGAAATTCGTGGCCCCCGTCCAAAATTTTTATTTTCGTGGACAAACTGGGACATTTTGCGACATCGACAATCGGACGAACGAGCGAACTCAGGATTTCTTCTTCACCACGTGTTCCAAAATGTTCCATTTTGTTCCGTTTCGATGGAACGGGAACCCTTCTTCATTTGGGAGAGTAGGATCGAATGGCGGGAAAGCAAATGGGAAATTTACGGGGGGCGCGAACCGCATTATTGAAGGGGCGACCCGGAGGAATTCCAATTCGGAACGCTCATCGTCCCTATTTCTTCAAATCAGCCGCGAATTCCTTTTCGAACGCATCGAACTTGTCCGAAAGGTCCTTCATTGCCGTTTTCTCGTCGGCGACACACTTTCCCATGGCGGTGCGAATGGAGAGTTTGAGAAGGACTCCATCCTCTTTCTTCTCCATGAGCTCTTGTATCTGCTTCATTTCCGGCAGCCACGTTTTCTCTTGAAGTTCGAGATGTTTCTGACAGCTTTCCAGCAGCAGTTTCGTGTTTTGCCCCGCGGGGACCGGTTCCATTTTCTTCAATCGTTCCCGGCGATCCTGGATCGATTTCTCAAAATCCTGAATTAACGTTTTCATCGTTTCCGCGTTCGGTGCTTGGCCGTCCATCACCTGCTTGAGTTCCGTTGAAAACTTGTCGTGCGACGACTGCAACGGGCCTACTCCGCGTGCCCCCGATTGGAACAGCAGCACGGTATCTTTTTTCGATTCGCCGCACCCCGTGATGAGGGTGAGAAGAAGTCCCATGCCAAGTATCAAACGCGGATAGTGAATCACCGAAATGCCCTCGTTGGTCGCCCGCGCAGATCTCCGGAAACCCTTCGATGTGCGGCTAAACGTCGGATCTTCTCTCGCAAACATCGTTTACTTCTTTTTCTTGCGTTTCGGTGCAGCGGTTTCCTGTTTGTGTTTCTGGAGATAACGTTCGATTTCTTCGGGCGACAAGCCCGCTAGTCGCTCTTCCGGCGAAAGGCCCTGGAGCCGTTCTTCGACGGGCAAGTCCTGTAACATCTCATGCCGTTTCTCGGGCGAGAGTTCTTTGAATTTCCTTTGGTGATATTCCCTCAAGAATTGTTCCATCGTATAAGGCATGGCAACTCCCTCTCGTTCATAGCCCTCAAAAAGGGTACTCAGCAAGGTGCTCGTTTCGGCCGAGTGTTGCAGATAATGACTCGCCCCAAAACTGACTTTTTCCGGCGATGCGCTTAATAAATGTAGGATCGAATTATTTTCCGTTTCAGGCAACTGCCGCAAAACCACGACGCGGATAATATCCGAACCTCGGCGGCATTCGAAGACACCATCCTGCAATGCTCGCCAATCCGACGAATGCGCCAAGTCTTGCGGATATCGGCTAGATACAGCATACAGCCGAAACTCGTCTTCTGGCAACAGCTTCTCGAACGAGGGACTGACTTGCTTGCGGTAGTTGACGTAGTGTCCGGTCAATTCTTTCAGCGCCCAGTCATCAAGGGTTTCCTGATGAGATTTAAAGGTGATCAAGTTATGCGTTGCCAGATTGTCGAGCCCGTCGGGAAGTTGACCGGCGTATGGTTCTTGGCTCTTGCGCAATACGACCACGTCGAGAAGCTGCTGCTTCACTGACAGATCTTTTTCCAGTTCGACGACGAACGGCGAACCGGTGAAAAAATCCGTCAGAAGCAGCCCGAACATCCGATGCCAATCTTTGCGATTCATGGTGGGCAAGTTCCCGCGCACATTTTCGGAGGCCCTCCGATGTGCGGCTAAACGTCGTCGCTGTTGCCTTCCTTGCCGCGGACGGCCATGTGGACCAGATCGGCACACAGCTCCTCGCCGAGCAGAAATGAATTCAAGACGAGGTCGTGGTCGTACATCTCACCGACGTGGCGATTGAAGGTGTTCACCAGGAAGCCGACCCGTTGTTCGTCGCGCTCGTGAACTTGCATCGCGGCATCTTCGTGGGTTCGCCGTAGCCACTGGGCCATGTAAGCCACACGTTCCGAGAGCGGGGCCACCACGCGGACATGCAGCGTTGTCTCTCTGGGTAACAGATAACCGGCCCCACGGCCGACGAGAATCACCCGGCCGCGCGATGCGAGCGTCAGGATCAAGCGCGGCATCTCGCCGAGTTCGACGCCCGGCTTCAAGATCTTCTCTCGTCTCAGGCGTTCGAGTTGGCTGTCGGCCCAGGTCGCCGCGTCTTTCGGCACGTCGGCCAGGACATGAGACCGGGCCGACTCGTTGGATGTCAAAAACTCGAGGAGCTCTTGAGTATAGACCTGCCAGCCGAGCCGTTTGCCAACCCGGCGAGCGATGCTCCCGCCCCGGGCACCCGCCTCGCGGCTGATGGCCACGGTCAGCCCCAGGGGAGCTTTCAACCCCACCGGCATTTCACGATCGCCCTGGTTGCCGTGGAGTGGCGGTTCGAGCAAATCGCTTCCGCCTGATGAATGAATCATGGGTGTGCATCCGAAAACGTGTTTTCCGAATTACGCGTCGTCCCGATACTCCGACCGCGAGAAAAGCCACATGCCGATGGCCGTGACGCCGACTGTCACACTGATGAGGACGAACCAGGCGAGCTCATCGCTTACGGGCACGAACAGGGCGGTCGATTCGACGGGGACATCTTCCGTGCGGGCCGCCGAGTACATCAGGCAGCGGGTGTAGTAATTGATACTAAGGCGCTTCATCGTTCCCGGCACGGGGAGTTCGCTCAGGATTGTTTCAAAGAAAAACGCGTACAACAATCCGACGACCGCGGGACGAGAAAACAACGCGGCGATCAGATGAAAGATGGCCGCGAACGCCAAACTGCCGGCCAGCACCGCGGGCCAGTAGAGCGACAGCGCCTTCCGTCCCGTCTCGCCCCCTGATAAACAGATTAGCACAAAACCGCCGAGGTTGAGGGCCAAGCACCAAGGAATCAGCGCGACGAATTTCGCCAGATAAATCCCCGAGCGCGGCATCGGCCGGGTGATCAGCCAGATCAGCGAACGATTCTCGCGATCGGACCCGAGCGCACTCGTGGCAAAACTCAGATTCCAGAGCGGCAACAGGAAACCGAGGAAAAGGAAGAACACCAGCCAGCGCGAAAAGACCGCCAGCGGTTTGCTTTCACGGCGGATCGATTCCATCAACGGCGACTTCTCGATCACCGGCCCCACCATCGACCCCGCGGCATATTGCAGCGTCATCGGATTGCTCCGCTGCAACCGCATCTCGGTCCGATCCCAGCCGAATCTCATGGTGACGAGCGACGTGACTAAACAGGTGACGAGCAACAACCCGACCGCGATGCCGACCATCTGTTTCACGCGCGACATCTGCCGAAAGCTGAAGCCGACGAGGAATAGCCAGGCGCGGAATGGCGAGGGTGGGTGAATGGTCGATGTGTCGTTGGTCATGATTTCAACATACGCCTGACACGAATGGGATCACCCGCCGGTTGGACCATCGATATCGAGATGAACGGCACCAACTTGTTGGTAAAGATCATTCAACGAATAGACCGCCTGTTCGGCCAAGGCGAACCAATCGGGATTCGCCACACACGCGGGATGTTCCAGAATGAAACTATCCACCATGTTCGCAATCATGGACACACGATCCAGCAATTCATGACAACCGAAGGTGCCGGGCTGATTCGCTTCGGCCCAATTCGGCGCTTCGGCTGTGAGTTCCGCCGCCAGCCGTTCGCGCTCGGATTCGCTTGGATTTTCGCTCATACATCGCTCCGCTTCAATGTCAGAAAGATGATTCGCATTCTAAGGAAGCATTGCCAGGGGGGCAACTCCCATTGGTTCGCAACGCCTCACCTCTGGGCTTGGGTGAGTGTTTCCCCACCCCCAGAGGTGAGGATTTGCGAACCTCTGGGATCACGGTGTTCTACGTCTTCCCACTCCCACCTAGCAAATAACCCAGAATCGCATGCGCCGAATCATCCAGCGCCTCCAACCGCGTAACCGTCACATTCTCTTCCAGCACCAACCGCGTCACTTCCTGAAAGAATCGCTGTGGATGTTTGGCCCGCACGATCAAACTGCCCGCGTGCTCGTGGCGTTGGAGAACCTTCGGTTCCATTTCGACGCCGACGACGTCGGGCGATTTCACCAGCAGACCCGCGAGCAGCCGGGGTTGATCGGTGTCGATGCGGATCGTCAACGGCTGGTCGTCGAGCAGATCGCGGATCTGCGTGAGCGTGCCCACGGCCGCGATCCGGCCGCGGGCCATGATCGCCACGTGGCTCGTCAGCTTTTCCAGTTCTTCGAGTTCATGGCTCGAAATCAGCAGACATTTCCCTTGCTCGGCCAGGCTCAGGAAGACTTCGAGAAGTTCCTGTCGCCCGATCGGGTCGATGCCCGAGAGCGGTTCGTCGAGGATCAAGAGGGCTGGGTCGTGCAGGAGCGCCTGGGCCAGCTTGATCCGTTGCCGCATGCCTTTGGAGTAGCCGCGCAAACGGCGGTCGGCCCGATCGCTCATGCCCACGCGATCGAGGACCGCTTCGCTGCGTCGTCGGCTTTCGGCACGATCGTAGCCGCAGAGGCGAGCCATCGTCAGCACAAACTCGCGGCCGCTCATGTCCTCGTAGAACGCATCGATGTCCGGGCAATAACCGACGTGTCGTTTGGCGGGCCAATCCCAGGCGTCGATGCCGCGGACCGTGACGCGGCCGAGGCTCGGTTTCAATTGCCCCGTCGCCAAACGCAAGAGCGTGCTTTTTCCCGCAC
>JAIOQJ010000440.1 GCA_021413475.1 Planctomycetota bacterium
ATATTCCGCTTTCGTCCGGCGTCATGTGCTGATACTTGCCCTTCACGAGTCGATGCCAGCGGACCTCCTGCTTCTTCAGCAGAAAGACGAGGTATTCCTCAACACCGGCACTCTGATAGAGTTCCAGCTTCTGGTGCAGATCGATACTCGCGCTGGAATAAGCAAACTCGACAATCAGTTCCGGAGCCCCCTCGACGTATTTGTCGCCCCACGACTTGCCGCCGTATTCGGGAAGGATGGCGAGAAACCCATCCGGTTGCGGGCAATCGTCGCCGATGAGCGAGGTGGCGTTGTTGCCGCCCGTGCATCCGGGCGTTTCCGACTCGTAAAGACCGAGCCAGGTCGAAACATGGCGGTCCACCGTGCTGTGTTCTCTTCGAAGCGGTGATGGCATATAGACGATCCCTCCGATGAGTTCGGCACGTTTAACGTTCGGAAGTTGCTCCCAGATGTGCAGGAATTCGTCGCGCGTCAGATTGTCACCGGTCTGCAACTCAGGAGTGATTGAAAGGTCGGTTGCCATGTTTTCCTCCGCGAAACCTTCGAGCATTTTCGGGTGTTATTCTATCACGGATGCCGAGACGATCCAACCTCTGCCGAACGTGACAGGTTGAGTGGAAATAGTGGCCGCGGATGGTGTCGCGCGAGTCTCCGGAAACCCTGCGACTCGCGAAAAAACAATTGCCGCACTTCACGAATCGCTCACACTGTTGACCATCCGACCGAATACAATAACGCCGCTCTGGATAGGCGATCAGTCGATCTTCGTGAGGATTCATCCATGTTCATCGCGCGTTTCATCTACACCTTCATCCTCCTCCTTACCCTGACCTGTACCACCCAGGCCTTCTGGGAAGATGGCCATGCCATCGTCGCGAAGATCGCGGAGATGTACCTCTCCGCCGATGCCCGGGCGGGGGTCAAGGATCTGTTGGGCGATGGCACCGAAGGCGAGCGGGCCATCAGCGATGTGCGCATCTGCACTTGGGCCGACCTGATTCGCGGCAGCGGGCAGTTGAATCGCAAGTATCCCAAGAACGACACCTGGCACTACATCAATATCGAACTCAAGGACAAAGAGGGCGAGTTCAAGATTCCCGCGGATGGCAACCACGTCATCGGGGCCATCGAGCGATTCAAGAAGGTGCTCAAGGATCCGCAGGCGGACAAGCAGGATCGCAAGGAAGCCTTGATGTTTGTCGTCCACTTCCTGGGCGACATGCATCAGCCGATGCACACGGGCAATCGCGAGAACGATCGTGGCGGCAACTTGCAACTCATCAAGAGTGTGCTCGGAAAGACGGAAGAGAAACTCAACCTCCACAAAGTCTGGGACGGCCATTTGGTGAAAGGCGTTCGCGGCGAATTGACCAATGACGATTTCGTCAAACGACTGGTGGACGAAATCAAGGACGAACATCGCGAGAAGTGGACCAAGGGAGACACTACTCAGTGGGTTTGGGAATCGCACGCCATCGTCGTCGATCGGGTTTACAAGTTCACCGATGGCACCCCTTTGCCGAAACGAAGCGATCCGCCGGTCGAACTAACGGAAGAAAACTACATGAAGGAAAATCGCCCCTACGTCCGCGAGCAACTCAAGAAGGGCGGCGTGCGGCTCGCGAAAGTACTCAATGAGTGTTTCGAGGTGAAGAAATGAGGCGATTTGACCGAAGGCAATATCGCGGATTCATTCGCGTAATTTATCGAAGCGACGACGAACGCACCGCGTGGAGTGAATATCCGAGCCGATGCCGTATTTCCTTCTAAAACGTGATGGTCGAGTTTGGGATGGCGAACGCTGGTTTTGTCTACTCTTCAACCAAGCCAGAGGCCGTGATGCACAATCGAAAGCGGTTCCGTTGGATGCTGGCCCTGTTCGGGGCGGTTGCCTTATTCTCAATCGCACTGGCCGATCGTGAAACACCTGTCGCCAAGGACGATCCCACCAAGAAGTTGGCGGCGCTGGATAACCCCCAGCCGCGTTTCTGGAAAGGGAACCTGCACACGCACACGCTCTGGAGCGACGGCGATGATTTCCCCGAGATGGTCGCCGACTGGTACAAACGCCACGATTACGATTTCCTGTCCCTGACCGATCACAACATCTTGTCCGAAGGCGACAAGTGGGTGGACGCGACGACCAATGAAACTCGTGAGCAGGCGGTGAAGAAATACCTGGCCCGGTTCGGTGAACAGTGGGTCGAACAGAAAACGCAGAAAAACAAGGCACTAAAGGACAAATTGCACGTCCGCTTGAAGCCGTTGCGGGAGTTTCGCAGCGCCCTCGAGGAGCCGGGTCGATTCCTGATGATTCCGGCCGAAGAAATTTCGGATAAGTCAGGCAAACTGCCCGTTCACATCAACGGCATCAACTTGCGCGACGTTGTCATGCCCCTGGGCGGCGACAGCGTGGCCGAGGTGATCCGCGTCAATCTGGGTGCCGTGCTCGATCAGCAAAAGCGGACCGGCTGGCGAAACCTGGCCTTTATCAATCACCCAAACTTTGTTTGGGGTGTCCGCGCGGAGGACATGATCCAGCAAGATAATTTGCACTTCTTCGAAGTTTACAACGGCCATCCCGGAGTGCGGAACGCCGGCGATGAAACCCACGCCAGTGTCGAACGCGTTTGGGACATCTTGCTGGCGCAGCGTCTAGGCAAATACAAGATGGAGGCGGTCTACGGTGTGGCCACTGACGATGCGCACGGCTACCACACGTTCGGCGTGGGCAAAGTAAACCCGGGCCGCGGCTGGGTGATGGTTCGCGCCCCGCATCTCACGGCCGAAGCGATCGTCGCTGGTCTTCAGAAGGGCGATTTCTACTGCTCCACCGGCGTGACGCTCAACGACTTTCAAAATCAAAAAGACGAGATTCGGCTAAACATCAAGCCGGAGAAGGGCGTCACCTTCAAGACGGAATTCATCGCGACGTTTGCGAACGCTCCGCTAGATTCGGAACCAGTTCTCGACAAAGATGGCAAGCCGTTGACCGTTACCCGCATCTATTCAAAGGAGATTGGCAAAGTCGTAGCGGAATCGTCCGATTTGAATCCGACTTACAAGATGACCGGCAAGGAACTCTACGTTCGCGCCAAGATCACGTCGTCCAAGCCGCACCCGAATCCCTATGCGAAGGGGGACTTCGAGTCGGCGTGGACGCAGCCGTTTTTGCCGTGAACTCTTGAAGAAGACGATGCGTTGGATCCGAGCCCGAAGCGCCAGCAAGGACAAATGCTCCCTTGCTAACGCTTCGGGCTCGGAGAAATCATTCACGGCTGCTTCGCCCTTCCCAGAAACTCAAGCAAATCCCGCAACTCCCGTCGCGTCATCTGCAAATGGAGATTGTCCGGCATCAGCGATTTCGGCGAGGCCAGGCGTTCTTCGATTTCCAATTTCTTCAAATTGAATCGCTTTCCCTCGGCGTCGGCCAGAGTCAGCGTGCTGTCGAAATTCTCCCCCAAAATCACCCCCGTGTATTTCTTGCCGTCGGTCATGGTGATGCTCCACGATGTAAACATGGGAGCGATCTCTTTGCTCGGCGTCAGGATCGACTCGATCAACTTCGCCCGGTCGTGGCTCTTAGCGATGGCCGAGAGTTCCGGTCCCACCAAACCGCCGCGACCGTCGATTCGATGGCACACGGCACAGCGCGGTCCGCGTGGATGGAGGAACACCCGCTCCCCGGCCTTGGCGTCTCCCGGCTCTGCTAGGACTTTCCGCCAGCCGGCTTCGTCGGCGGGAATCGCTTCAACCAGCGAAACCAGCTTCGCGCGGCGGTCATCGTCTTTCTCTTTCGCGGTGCCGAGCACCAGCAGCAATTGCTCGGCAAGTTCGCGCCGCTCCGCGGAGGGCCCGCCTTTTTCCTTGGGAAGTTGATCCCACCAGGCGAACAGGTCCTTGCGTTCCTCGGACGATAATGGCACTTCACGGAGCGAACGCAGCACGTCGCGCTGCAGTTTTTCGTTCGGAAGCAAGGCAAGCAACTCGCGCCGCGTTTCCGCGGCGGTCCCTGCCGATTGAGCCAAGCCGAGCACCGCGAAGGCCCGATGGTCCGCGTCCGCCTTGGCGTCCTTGGCAATGCCGCGCAGCAATTCCTGGGAACCGCTGTCAGAGCACATGGCCAGCGTGCGGATCGCTTCGTGCCGCAGACCGGCGTCGGAGCCCTCTTGCAGCCAGCCCTTGAATAACTCCGGCGTGAAGACCGGATGATCCGGCCGCAACATCCGCAGGCCGAAAGTTCGGAAGACCGCCGGTTGCTTGGCATCCTTGACGATGCCGGCCACGTACTCTTCGCCGCTGATCTCGCCCTTCGGATTCTTATTACCGGAAAGGATCTCGTTGGCGGCCAGTAACGCCTCGAAGAGTTGCCGCGTCGTCGGCTCCTTCGCCGCCGCCGTCGTAATAAAGTCGGGATGGTATTCCTTGAGTTTTTCCTCCGCCACCCATTGAATCGCGGCCCGGCGCACGCCGGGATCGGCATCGGCGAGCAGGGTCGGAATCTGCTTACGGCCGTCGGAGTCGCCGGTCTGCCGCAAGGCCAGCAGAACCCCCAGACGCATGCGAGGATCCTTCGACTGCAGCTCGGGAATCAACCTGGCCGCATTCCCGTCCCCGGGGCGACCGAGCACGCTGAGGGCAGTGCCCATCAAGAATGGATCTTGATCGGCCAGCGAGGGGAGAAATGCCTTGAGCGGCCTCTCGCTTATAAGAGCTCGCATAGCCTGCATGCGAACATAAGGCGAAGGATCATTCTTGGCCAGCGTAAACAACCTCTCTTCCCGAACACCTTCTCGACCGAGCAAATGGGCCGCGAGGCCGCGAACTTCCGGTGCCGGATCCGTCAGGGCACCTAGAAGCTTCACCTGTGGGGAAACCCAAAGGGCGCTGATGCGAGTTCGCACCTCGGGGTTTATCTTCGACGGCTCCTCGCGCAGATCTTTCGGAAGAGCCGCAAAGGCAGCCTGACGAATCTCGATGCGTGGATCCGTGAGGAGCGCACTCAATTCCTTCCCTTTCAGCTTGGCGACTGCTGAAGGCCGCAATCCATCATCCTTCGGTGGGTTCTTCATGCGAATCCGCCAGATGGCTCCCTGCCCGTGAACGGGATACGACTTGTTGACCCAATCACTCAGATAGATCGAACCATCGGGTCCCGTGACGATCGCCACCGGGCGAAAATCCTCGCCGCCTTTCACCAGGACCGATCCCTTGGCCGTGAACGATGCGCCTTGCGGCTTGAGCGTGAACTGTTCGACGACGTGATCACCCCACGAAGTCACCAGCAAGCGGCCGCGATACTCGGCGGGCAGGCCGTTCGATTCATAGGCGAGAATGCCGCTGGGAGCCTCCGCGGTGCCGGCCACCATCGGCAGAGTGCCGGGGAGTTCACCGTTCCAGGCCGTGAACGGGTGAAGCCCCCGACGGCCGTTGCGGAAGCGATAACCGTAGTCGCCGCCTTCGACGACGTGCAAGAGTCGGCACGGACCGCGCGCGTCAGGGTCATTGTCCACCGCGAACAAACGGCCAAAGGCATCGAAGGTGAGGTGGAACGTATTCCAAAAACCCGTGGCGACGCGTTCGATTCTCGAGCCGTCAAGTCGGCAGCGGTAAATGCTCCCGCCTTCGCCGCCGCCGGAAAGCGACTGGCCGTCGCTGCCCCTCAGCTTGTAGGGAGCGCCGAGATTTTCACCAAGTGAGAAATAGAAATGGCCCGTTCCGTCGAACGCGAAACCCGACAGGCCGTTGTGCGGATAGTTGCCCGGCGAGTCGAGTTTGACGATCACCTTGCGTTCGTCGGCAGTTCCCGTGTTTTTCGTGTCGCGCAGAACCCAGATGTCGGAACGCGTGGCAAGCAGAACCTCGCCATTGTGGAGGGCCAAGCTCATCGAATCCTTGAAACCGTCGGCGAAGATCGTCGATTTGCGCATCTTGCCGTCGGGCCCCGGATCGCTGAAGACGCGAATGCGATCGGTGGCTGGCCCTTTGTATTTATCGGTACGCTGGTGCGTGTGGTTTTCGATCACCCAGATGCGGCCCTGTTCATCGACGGCCATTCCCGTCGGTGTGACGATATCGGGATCCTTCACGACTTGCTCGATGACCAGGCGGTCGTCGAGAACGACCGGCGGGGCGGCTTCAAGTCTCGCGTGGCATAAAAGCAGGAGGGCCAGAAATGAAAAACGCATGGAGGCTACTCCTCGGAGAGACGAAAAGCCGCGACAAGGAGACCTTGGCGCGGCTTTGTGAGTGTTTCTCTTTTTTAGCCACGGATGGAACACAGATCAAACACGGATAAGAAAATTCTCTTGGATTTATCCGTGTTCGATCTGTGTTTTATCCGTGGCTAACTCTTAAAGAATTCCTGGAATCGGCTCATTCTCGGTAAGGATCGTTCCCACTTTGCCGAGGCCCGGGCGGAGACGAACCTCGCCGATGTCGAGCAGCGAATGCATGATGGTCGCCAGCAGATGCTTCGGCGTGTAACGCTCCGTGGAGGGCTGCGAAGCCATGCGGTCGGATTGGCCGATGACTTGACCCGTCTTGATGCCGCCCCCCGCCAGCGCCAGCGACGTGAGATTCGCGTAATGATCGCGACCGCCGTCCTTGTTGCGTCGCGGCGCACGACCCATCTCGCCGGTGACGACGAGCAGGATCTTGTCTTCCAGGCCGCGCTGGTGAATGTCTTCGATGAAGGCCGCCACCGCGTGATCGACCTGGCTGGTCATCGGCGGCAGATTGGCCATGTTCTTCGGGCTATTGTTGTTGGCGTGCATGTCCCAACCGCAGTCGGAGACGGTCACGAACCCGCAACCGGCTTCGCAAAGACGGCGAGCCATCAGCATCTGCCGGCCGAGCAAGTTCGACGACCGCTTCTGGTCGTACCACTTGGTGACATCTTCCTGTTTGAAGATCTTGCTGGTGTCGTATTTCTCGATGGTCTTCGGATCTTCCTTGGTCAGATCGAACGCCGACGCCACGCCCTGAGTGATGACGTCGAAGGCCTGTTGCTGGAAACGGTCGGAACCTTCCATCACGCCGAGCGAATCGACCTTGCGGCGAACGGTATCGAGCTGAGCCAGGAGGTTGCGGCGATCGTCGAAACGGCCCTGCGGGATCTTCAGTTCGAAATTCTTTTTGAGTTGATCGCCGCCGCTGGGATCGAACGCCCCGTACGACACGCCGAGTTCACCAGGGCTCGTCAGCGTCGGGAGCGCACCGGTTTCGAAGTTCGAGCCCATCTTCAGGCCGGCCTGCACCGCTTCGGGGAGCACCAGAATATTCGTGGGTAAGCCCGTGCGAGGATTGGTCGTGCCGACCACGCGGGAGTAAAGCGCCCCCATCGCGGCCTTGAGCGGATTGCCGCCGGCGGTGACGGACAGGTACGAATGGTCGGCGTTCATCGACGCATAAGAGCGGACGATGGCCAGCTTATCCGTCATCTGGGCCATCTTCTTGAAGGTGCCGCCGAAGGTGATGCCGGGGAGTTTCGTCTGCGTCTCGCCGGTGATGCTGCGGACGTCTTCCGGGGCGGTCATCTTGGGATCGAAGAATTCGATGTGCGACGGCCCGCCTTGCAGGAAGAGCAGGACGACCGAGCGTTCCTTCTTCACCGCCGACTCACTCTCGGCCCGAAGTGCGAACAGATCGGATAGGCCCAGACCGCCGAGCAAGCCCAGGCTGCCAACGCGAAGAAAATCGCGGCGGGTGCGGCCCTGGCAAACCCGTTGGTCGGTTGTGTCGCTGATCGTGAACATCGAATCTCCTTGTCGCTGCTCCGCGAGCCTTTTTGGGGGCTCGGGGCGCTGATATTGATCTTATCGACCCGGAAGCTCACCGAACGGACCATTTCAAAATGGTGAACCAGGGAAGAAAATCGGCGGGTAGGCAATATACGGTGGAGAGACCGTTATTCTGCCGGGTCTTTCGACCAGCGTGGCGGGAACATTCTCGTCTACTGAAGAGTGTCGTCGATTTCGGCGTGGAAGTCAAAACCAATTTGTTTTTCGGTGGGATCTTTTCTGGAGCGGTCGGATTTGTTAACCCGACGCGCTAGCGAGGGAGACGGCTCTCCCTCGCTAGCGCGTCGGGCTAACAAATCCAGCCATCAACCACTCAGTTACCATTCCGGCGTCACAGAATTCATTCCCTGGTGCCCAAGCCAATTCTTGCCGACTCGGAATTTTTTCCCCGCCTCAGTTTGACATCGACTTCTCCTGTTCTACGGTTGTTAACGAAGGCAAGGAATGATCGGACACAAATCCATTTGGAGAAAATACGATGAAAACCGCACCGATTCGCCTGAGCAAGATCGAAGCCGTCGCGATCGCCCGGCTCTCCCTGATCGAAAACATCATGCAGAAACCCGGCATCTGGTCGCACTTGAACAAGCGAGTTCGCACCGGGAAAGAATCCCGCAAAGCGACCCGCACGAATTCCCAAAAACACGCCGAGCAGACCTGCTGCGTGTGAACCATCTTTAGTCCGGGTTGAAGTCAAGACCAACGAGAAACTTGGCTTCACCCGGCAACTTTCAGCTCGTTGAACATTTCTGCTGACTCAAATTCCATAGTTTCTAGTTTCCGGTTTACTTCTGAATCGTCGGCCCATCCGACCCCGGTACCACCTTCGTCAAATCGACGCTCAAGATCGACGGGCACAAGTACCGCTCGATGTGCTCCACGACTATCTCCGTGCCGCGAGCGTGGCTGACATATGGCGGCTGGCGGGGGTCGTAGAGCGCGTCGGTCAGGTCGCGGGCCAGCACCACGTTTTTGCCGAGTTTCACCATCTGGCGGATGCCGAACGAGCGAGCGACGATGCAGTAGTTGGTGTGGACGCCCATGATGACGATGTTCTTGATCCCCTCTTGCTCGCAGAAATTGTAGATCTCCTGCCCGCTATCGCTGATGCCGTCGAAACCGATGATGTCCAGCCCTTTGTGCTGCTTCGTGTGCCGACGGACGACCGGATCGAGCACGGCGTCGTCGCAATCGAGGGCCGTGTCTTCGGGCAACGTTCGCGGTTCGTTTTTTGGATCGCGGTCGCAACGGCGATCGATCGGCACCGGCGATTTAGCGAGTTTCGCTTCTTCCATCCGCTTGCGGTAAAGCGTTCCCGCGTACATGTTCATCGTCTCGCTGGGGGCGTGGATGATCATGACGCCGCGATCGCGGGCCGCCGTCAGCACTTGGTTCATGCGTGGAGCCATCACGCCGACACGCTGGGCGGCAATCTTACAGTGGTGATCGTCCCACATGTCGCAAACGATAATCGCGGTCTCGGCGACGTTCCACTCGATGGTCCGCTCATTGACTTTGAGCTTGCTCTTATCGGCGGGGTCTTCAGTGCGCTCGCGTAGATTCAATTTCAATTTGCCCGGCACCTTGGGACGATTGGCAGTTCGCTTCTCGTCTTCGCCCGTCGCGGCGGGGATGCTGACCGTGAGGGCGAATAAGAGGGTGCTCCAAAGAATGATGCGAGTCATGTTGGATACTTTC
>JAIOQJ010000441.1 GCA_021413475.1 Planctomycetota bacterium
ATTCTCACCCAGGTCGGTTTTGTCGATGCTGAGCAACCAGCCAATCTTCTCTCCGGCGGCTGGCGCAAACGGCTTTCTCTTGCCTGCGAACTGATTCGCCGGCCGGAAGTGCTTCTCCTCGATGAGCCAACCAACCATCTCGATCTACCCGGCGTCATTTGGCTGGAACAATTGCTGCGGGCCGCTCCGTTCGGTTATTTGATCGTCACCCACGATCGGGCCTTTTTGCGTGCCGTTGCCGACGAAGTGGTCGAAATCAGCCGAGTCTATCCGGGCGGTTCGTTCCGCTCTGCCGGCTCCTACGACGAATTCGCCGACCGCCGCGACGAGTTTCTCGAAGCCCAGGCCCGTTATCAGGCCTCGGTTGCCAATCAGGTTCGCCGGGAGACGGAATGGCTCGGCCACAAGGCCCGGGCCCGTACGCGAAAGGCGAGTTCGCGGATCGAGGATGCGGCCAAACGGCGGGATGAACTCGACGAACTCAAGTACCGCAACGCCACCGCTTCGACCGCCGGCATCGATTTCGTCGCCACCGGACGGCAGACTCGCAAGCTGCTAAACGCCACGGGCATCTCGAAATCGGTCGCGTGGACAACGGACGGTGAAGCAACAACTTCCGCTACCCGATCACTCTTCTCCGGGCTCGATCTGATGCTCTCGCCAGGCACGAAGCTGGGCCTGCTCGGTCCAAACGGTTGCGGCAAGAGTACGCTGTTGAAAGTCTTGTCGGGCGAGATCGAATCGGACACCGGGACCATCACGCGGGCCGACGGGTTGCGCGTTGTCGTGTTCGAACAGGGGCGCGAGTCGCTCGATCCGAAGATCACGTTAAAACATGCCCTTTGCCCCAACGGCGACACCGTGATGTACCGCGATCGTTCGATGCACATCGCCGCCTGGGCGAAGCAGTTTCTGTTTCAACCCGAGCAACTCAACGGCCTGATCGGCGACCTCTCCGGCGGTGAGCGGGCTCGCGTCCGCATCGCTCAACTGATGCTGCAACCTGCCGACTTGCTGCTGCTCGACGAACCGACCAACGATCTCGACATCCCGGCCCTGGAAGTGCTCGAAGATAGCCTTGAGGAATTCCCCGGCGCGCTGGTGATCGTCAGCCACGATCGCGAGTTGCTCGATCGGCTTTGCAAGGAAGTGATCGGCCTCGACGGCAAGGGCGGCGCATCCCTCTACGGAAGCGTCGATCAGTGGTTGACCGCATTCGAAAAAGGAATCAGTTCGCAGAAGACGGAAAGCCGGGCGGCGGCGAAGACTGAGAACAAGCCGGCCCCGAAGGCACGGGCCAAGATGAGCTATCGCGAACAGCAAGAATGGGCGGGCATGGAGGCCGCGATTCTGACGGCCGAGAATAAAGTCATCGAAAAACAGACGGCCGTGGAGATGGCGTCGGTCGGTGGGCACTTGGTGTTGATTGATGCGTGCAAGGAGCTTGAGGAAGCCCAGCGGCACGTTGAAAAACTGTACGCGCGATGGCAGGAGTTGGAGACGAAGCAGGGGTGAAAGCCGCTAGCGGCTTCGCGCTTGCTCCATCGCTCCGGTCGGTTCGCGACCGGTCTACAACCATTGACGAAGCACCCATGCCAAGACGGGGACTAAAATCCACAGAATTACATAGGCCAAAATCCAAATTAAAGCTGACGCTAGGCCGCGATTGATCACCAGAATGATTGCAATGATTGTCGACAATCCGAACATCTCACCAAACGACATGCTCGAGAAAACCGACTCAAGCAAGGTCTGTAGCCATTCTCTTCGTGAATCATTCATTTGGTCAGCCACATCTGACTCGGGGGCGAACGCGAAGCCGCTTGCGGCTCAAAGGCCGGGCGCGGGCGTCACGGTGAACTTCGTCTCTTTTCCGTCGCGCACTACGACCACCGGCACGGCCTTGCCCGCCTTGACATAACCGGCGGCCTGATACGTATCGGTAAGACTATCAGTCCAACGGCCATCGATCATCAATAACCGATCGCCCACCTTGAGACCCGCCTTCTCCACAGGACTCCCGGCTCGCACCAGCTTAATCACCACGCCCGCTTCTTCATCTTTTTCGTCCTTTTCGACGATCATCCCCCACTGCCCTGATGCCCCCACGATTTTCGGTTTGCCCTGCGTCTCTCTACCGCCGAGGAGCATCTTCATCATGCTCTCCATGACGTCGCCGGGTTGGTAGCCGTTCGGGGTCATCGTCAGTTCCTTCGCCTGGTAGTCGACCATCATCTTGTAGCGAGCGAAGAACGGAAAACCGACGATGCCGTCGATGGTGCCATGTTCTTTCTCGTAATGGTCGGAGAACGCCTTCACGGTGGGATGATCGAAAACCATGAGAGCGACGTTCTCGGATTTCAGGGGACCGATCTCGAGCGACTTCGCGGTGGCCTGTCCTGGCAAGCCGAAGCCGCCGAACGGTGACGCTTTCGCCTCGTTCACGCCCAAATCTTTGGCGAGCTTGTTGCTCACCAGCATCGTCGGTGCGCCGGTGTCGAAAATCAGCTTGTACGGCCCTTTGCCGTTCACCTTGACCGACACCAGAAAATGCCCGGACGGCATCAGCAGGAACGGAACCTTGACCGGTTTCGCTTCCACCGCCGCCTGCGGCTTAGCGCTCGCTGCCAAGAATCCGACCAACAAGATCGAGACGAAGTAGCGCATGTTTTAGAGCCCCTTGCCAAGTTCAATGGTGAGGTCTTTCTGCTCGCCACCTCGTTTAATGCGGATGAAGAGCTTGTCCCCCTCGCCGAGCTTTCTTACCGCATTCAGAACGTCCTCGATCGACTCAACTGCGTTCGACTTGGCGTGCTCGATCTGATCGCCCACCTTGATACCAGCCTTATCCGCGGGGCTATACTTCAGGACCGTTTTGACAAAGACCTGATCTTTCTTCTCTTCGAGTTCAAGACCGAGATAGCCGCGTGGCTTGACGACGAAGTTCGGCTTTAAACCCATGAGTGGGGCGAGGTATTTCATCATGGTGCCGAGCATTTCCAGGCTCCCCTGTCCACCGTCACCCTTGGCAGAGTTGATGCGTTTGATCTCCGGCGGGTCGAATTTCAACGGCGTCCACAGGAGCTTGTCCTGCGTGAAGTCGTATTGGATGCGATAGCGAGCGAGAATGCCGTAGCCGAGCACGCCGTGCAATTCGACCCCGGCCACGCCCATCGCGTTCATGCCCTTGAGTTGGAACATGTCGATAGCGATTCCCTTCGCCTCCGGTATGCTCACGCCCCCTTCGACGTCAAGTTTGAACTTGCTCCAGCCCTTTTCAATCTTGATGCCGGCCTTCTTGGCCACCGCTTCGGACATGATGAGTGCCGGTGCGCCGGTATCGAGGATGAAGTTGAACGGGCCTTTACCGTTTAACTTCACGCGCACCATAACGTGCTTGGTGTCGGTGAGTTTGTACGGGATTTCGAAGGGTTTGATCTCTTCAGCGAAAGCGGGGGGGCCCGCGATGAAAAGAGCCAACCCTGCGGCCATGATTCGAATGTGCATGGATAATTCCAATGCCTGCCGTTCAGCCGCGACGCCGAAGGCTCGCGTGGGGAAAGTGCTTCCCGCGCGAGCCTTCGGCATCGCGGCTATTGATGTTCAGAAAAACCGATTCCGTTCGCCATTCGTAACACG
>JAIOQJ010000442.1 GCA_021413475.1 Planctomycetota bacterium
TCGCCGAATAAACGAATCGTCGTCCGTGAGAGCGGCCGGGGTGAGGCCCTTATCTTCGAGCTTCTTGCCGATAAAGCGATCGATTGTGTTGTGAACCGGCAGTTTGGATCCAACCTCCGGAACCGAAATGGCGGGTTTATCTTTCCACTCGTGGCGAGCGATCTCGTGCCGTTGCTTCCAGAATTTCGTTTCCTCGATCGTGGCATCGTGCTTGAGCTTGGCATCATGGGCTTGTCGTAGCGAGAGCGACAGGGCGGCATACTGATCCCATCCGTCGTCGGTGAACGGGATCGCGCTACCGAGCAGAATGAATGGCTTTCCCGTTGCCGCGAAGGCGACGGCCGGGTCGCCAACTTCGGGGCGCAAATCCTTCAGTCCGACGAAGAACTCGAATCGGAAAGAGTGCTCCTTGCCATCGAGCTTGAGCGTGGCTCGCTTTTCCTGCTGACCGATCGATGGATAGCGAATACCAGGTTCGACGATCGGTTGGGGCATCACTTTGCCATGAGCACTGGGAGATCGCTTCAAAACGGGAGTTTCAACGACCACTTGGTCATCGACAATCAACCGCGATGCTCCACGCGCGCGGATCAAAAACGTGTATTCGCCGGCAGGAAGCGTGATCTTTTTCGACGCGATCGCCAGGTAGGGATTCGAGCGATCGAGAAGAAACCCGCGTGGTGAAAACTTGCCCGGCACTTCGAGGAATCCGAAAGCCGGTTCTGTATAACGTTCCGTTGATTTCGCGGCCGAGGAATCCCATGAACCGTCCTTGAAGGTTCCTTCGAGGATCTCCACGGAAACGCTCTCCGCACGCGCGGTGATGGTGAACGCGAGAAGAATTAGAGCGGCCAAGATACAGGAAAATCGAACCAACATGAAAACCTCCGAAGAGGGGAGGATGGCAAGGCGGACGCGTGTAGGAATACGTTACCAGAATGATCGGGCGTGCGAAAGAGATTAGTCGAGCGAAAGATGAATAGCCCACCACGCAAGCATGGCGAGCCAGGTTGCGTAAGCACCTGGAGGAATTGAATACTCCGGCCGCTCACGCGAGCCGGCTCGCCTTATTTCACGACCACCCGGAACGTACTATTCTCGTCGATGGCGATGCTCGAAAGCTCGCCATTATCCTTCGTGAAGTGAACCATCGGCACAACTATGTCGTCGTCAACCACGCGGTCGGTGGTCACGCCCGTGGCGAGGTAATTGATGCCGCGGAAGGCACCCGCGGTGGTCGTGGTCCACTTTTTGGCGCCGACGCGGACCGTCTGAGTGATCTCGACGCGGTTGCCCGGTTGCAGGGAACGCAGCAGGGCGATGGTCTCGGCAGCGAGCCGGCGGGTCGATGATGAGATCGTTTCCGGAGTGCTCATGCCGTCTCCTCCTTGGGTGGGGCACCGCGAACCAGCGCGATACGGCCAGTGCGGGCGAGTTCGATGATGCCGTAGGGCCGCATCAGGTCAATGAACGCCTCGATTTTGCCTTCTTGGCCGCTGACTTCGACCATGAGCGTATCGGTCGTTACATCGACCACCCGGCCGCGGAACATCTCGACCAGCAGCGACACTTCGACACGCTGGGTCGGGTTCGTGTAGACCTTGATCAGCATCAGATCGCGTTCGACGAAGTTCTCGCTCGAAATGTCCATCACCTTGACGACGGTGACGACTTTGTGCAATTGCTTGCGGACCTGATCGAGTTCGGCATCGTCGCCGTGGACGACGAACGTGATCCGCGAAAGGTCTTGCACCTCGGTTTCGCCGACCGCGAGGCTATCGATATTGAAGCCGCGCGAGGCCAGCATGCCGGAGATATGGGCGAGAACGCCCGGCTGGTTCTGCACCAGCGCTGACAGAACATGTCGCATGGAAAACTCACTTCCTCGGAAATTCAAAGCCAAAGGAAGTTGTAGGAGTAGCGCGTGTTGCTTGCAACGGGGGGTGGAACAGGAAGAGGCGAGCCGAGCGGCGTGAGCCGCCTGGTGACGCCACAGAACGCTTCGCGTCACCCAGCG
>JAIOQJ010000104.1 GCA_021413475.1 Planctomycetota bacterium
ATTTTTTCGCGATCCCCACCCGCCGTAAACGGCGGGCCTAAACGCTGCGCGAAAGCCCCGTGAACGGGGCTAAGAGGTCCCGGCCGCCATCCGAAAATTTAGTCTGGACGGGGCACTAGCTCGCCCGATTTCACCCATACAGTTCCTTGATTACTTCCCCATGCGGCAGGATCGGCATGGGCCGGCCGCTGTGGTCGGGGAAGCAAAGTTCCGGGTCGATGCCGAGGTGCTTGTACATCGTTGCCCAGAGGTCGTTCGGCGATAGCCGGCGATCCTTGGGTTGTTCGCCCTTGCTGGTGGTCGAGCCGATGATCTGGCCGGTCTTGATCCCGCCGCCCGCGACGATCAACGACATCGCTTGTGGCCAGTGATCGCGGCCCGGTCGGCCATTGGAGTAAGTGATCCGCGGAGTACGGCCAAATTCGCCGGTGACAATCACCATCACCTTCTTGTCGAGGCCGCGAGCATAGACGTCTTCAATCAGGGCCGTCACTGCCCGATCGTAGTATTGCAGGCGGAACTTGGTGTCGGTGAAAATGTGGCAATTGACGGCGTGCGAATCCCAGTTGTAGGTCACGTCCGTCGGCATCGTGCCGCCGGGTGGCGTCGGGTTTTCCAGCACCATCGTGACGAAACTGCAACCCGATTCGACCAAGCGGCGAGCCAACAAGGCACGCTGGCCGTAACGGTGCCAGCCGTATCGTTCGCGGACCTGCAGCGGCTCCTTCGACAAATCGAACGCGTCGCGGGCCCGATCGCTCATCATCAAATCGACGGCCTTCTGTTCGAACGCATCCATCGCTTGCATCGCGCCGGTGGCATCGATATCCCGGCGGACGGTATCGAACGAACGACGCAACGCTCGGCGATCTTCCAGTTTTGCTTCGAAACCAATCGGCATGGACAGGTTCTTGACGCCAAACTTCGGTTCTTCCGGATTGCCCGGCACCATGAACGGCGTGCTGGTCTGTCCCAGATAGGCCGCTCCGAAGCTGAAGACGTCCACACCCTGGCGGCCGTTATCCATCCCGGCCACGTAATTCGGCAGGCCGGCGCTGCGATGCTCCCGGCACTTGGCGACGATCGAACCGACCATGGGGTGATCGTTGACGAAGCCGGTTGGCTGGAAAGGGTCGCGGCCGGTGAGGAAACGCTTGTGGCCGCCGCCATGGTCCGAGAAATTGTGAGCGATCGAGCGGATGATGGCGAACTTGTCGGCATGCTTGGCGTGCATCGGCAGATATTCGCCAACATCAATGCCCGGAACGTTGGTCCGGATCGGCTGGAAGTCGCCACGGAACTCTGCCGGGGCGTCGGGCTTCATGTCGTACATTTCCATGTGCGGGGCACCGCCCGGCAACCAGAGGAGAATCACGGCATGGTCGTTGTCCGAACTGGTGTCCGCCGCCCTCGCGGTGGACTGCAACCGGAGCATGTCGGCGAAGCTCAAACCGCCCAAAGCGCACGCACCCATGCCGAGAAAATCGCGCCGCGACACGGGACCCGAGCATGACTTGACAGGACTCTTCATCGAATCTCGCTCCGAGAAAGCAAGTGGGATGCGAATGTGATGATTATCGGCGGGGGAAGGACGTTCAGATTAGTATCGCACGGAAGATGCCGCTCGGCAAGATTTTGTTTCGCCGTGGGTCGGAAGGTTTCCGGGACCTGCGTGAGCGCCAAATTTCGTTGCAAAACGACCGGAATTCGTCGCAAAACACCCATTTTGGGTTGCAAAACGACCGGAATTCGTCGCAAAAAACCTGTTTTGCGTTGCAAAACGACCGGAATTGATTGCAAAAAAGGCGGATACGTTGCACGGGGGTGTGCGAATTTGCAGCAACGAAACGTGCATCGGAAGCGGGTGTTCTCAAATTCATCAATCGGTAAGATCGTCCCTTGACAGATCCAGACGAGAAATCCTACCATGTAAATTGATGAAGGCTCTACCCAAAATCTCCCTGGCGATCATCTGTCTGCTCACGGCGGCGTCGACGCTGATGGCGTCCGTCCGGGCCGCGATTCTGCCTTGCCCGTGCGCGGCCGTGAAACCGGCGGCGGCAATTGAAGAAGCTCCTGAGTGCCCGCCTTCCTGCTGCGACACTTCGGCGGATCATCCAACTTGCTGCTGTTGCGCTCCCGCGAAAGACCCATCGGCAAAGCCGTCATCCACTTGCGGAACCTCGTGCCCGTGCGAGACTCCAGATGATGCCGCACCGCCCACGATTGCCACCATCGACGCGGTCGCCGTCACGCTTTGGAGCGCGATGGAAACAAACTCCGTCGATCACCCTTCCCATGTGGGTTCCCGCTTTCGTTTGGCCCAACACACCGCGACACCGACCGATCTCGTCATTTCGCTTTCCCGACTGACCTGTTAGCTCCTCCGCGCGCATTTCACAAGAATTCCGCCAAAATTCGATAGCTTTTTCGTTCGGAGAATATCATGCCCGATCCCGCGCGCCGTCATTGGTTGCTGCTCATTCTCGTGCCGTTGGCCCGGCTGCGCTTCCTTTTCATTCTGGGAGCGATCGCCCTGCTCGTCGCGAAGTGGGACATTCTGGCCGCCAAGTACGAACAGACGTTTCACAAACACGATGATGACGCAGTCACGGCTGACACGGAGTATTTTTGCCCGATGCACCCGGCCATCGTTCGCGAAAGCAAGAAGGACAAGTGCCCGATCTGCTTCATGCCGCTCTCGAAGCGGAAGAAAGGCGAAGCATCGGACGCGGTATTACCGGCAGGCATTGCCAGCCGCGTGCAGTTATCGCCCTACCGCATCGTTCTCGCGGGGGTGAAGACGGCCCCGGCACTTTCTCAGGCAATTTCAAAAGAGATCACGACCATTGGCTCTGTCGAGTTCGATGAAAGCGAACTGAAGAACGTCTCCTCGCGGATCAAAGGCCGGCTCGAAAAGTTGCACGTCAACCAGACCGGCCAACTCGTCGCGGCGAACCAGGAGTTGGCGGAAATTTACAGCCCGGATTTTCTGGTCACCATGGAGAATCTGCGTAATGCGATCCGCGACAAGAACCCAAACCTCGAAGCCAACGCACGCGATCGCTTGCTTCGCTGGAATATTTTGGACAAGGAGATTGACCGCATTCTCGACGAGGAACGGCGGACCGGCAAGCCCGTGCGCAATCTGACCATTCGCGCCCCGATCGGCGGCCACGTGCTGAAGAAGTACGTGATGGAAGGTCAGTACGTCGACGAAGGGAGTTCGCTTTACGATGTGGCGGACATCTCGAAAGTCTGGGTGCAAGCCCGACTTTACGAAGACGACCTGGCCTTTCTACCGGCGGACACGCACGATTCGAAGACCGGCCTGGCCACGCGAAAATTGCCGGTGAAAGCAACGGCCCGCGCCTTTCCGGGCCGCACGTTCGACGGAGTTCTCTCATTCGCGTTTCCGCATCTCGATCAGGAGAACCGCACGCTCACGGTGCGCTTCGAACTTGCGAATACCAACCATGAATTGCGACCCGGCATGTCCGTGTCGGTGACTTTGCAACTTAATGCCGCGGCCCTGGCGACTCTTCCGGCTGGCAAGGGATTGGATTTTCACGACGGCAAAGTTCTGGCGATCCCGGAACAGAGCATCATCGATACCGGGGCAAGGAAGTATGTCTATCGCGAGTCGTCGCTGGGCACCTTCGACGGCATTGAAGTAATTCTCGGTCCACGGATGCTCGGTCCCAATCGCGAGGTTCTCTATCCCGTACTCGCTGGTTTGAAAGAGAACGACATTCTCGTCACCGGCGGCTCGTTTTTGATCGATGCCGAGACGCGATTGAATCACGCATCCGCATCGGTCTACATCGGCGGCAGTTCGAGTAGCAAAACGAGTCCCGCACCGATCCGCCCCAGTGCTCTCGAGGATACCGATAACAAAATTCTGACGGAGATGAAGAAACTATCCCCAGCGGATCGTGCCCTGGCGCAGGCCCAGAAATTCTGTCCGGTCCAACAGGATACCCGGCTCGGTTCGATGGGTCCAATCATCAAGCTCGAATTCGAGGGGAAGCCCGTGTTCATCTGTTGCGGAGTCTGCGACAAGGCCGCGAAGGCCGATCCCTCGACGATGCTGGCCCGCGTTGCCGAACTGCGAAAGAATCCAAAAAAGTGACTGTTCTGTTCATTCCAAAAAGGAGCTTTTCATGAGTCGTTTCATTCTCGTCGCCAGTTTTATTCTCCCATTCGCCTTACTGGCAGGTTGCACCAATAGTGGCACCAACACTTCCAGCAGCGAAAAGGAATATTCCCTGAAAGGGCGAGTCGTCTCCATCAACACCGAAAAGAAGACCGTGAACATCGATCACGAGGAGATTCCCGGTCTCATGAAGGCGATGAAGATGGACTTCGGTGTTGCCGATCCAAAATCGCTCCTGGATCTCGTTCCGGGCCAACAAGTGGAGGCGAAGTTGAAAGTCGTCTCGGGCAAGTACATCCTTTCCGAGATTCGCAAAGTTGGCGATGTCGTGGCCCAAAAGCCCATGGCAACTGACGAAGAAGAGGCGGAAGTCATCAGCAACCTCGCCAAACTGAGTGCCGAGGATCGCAAACTGGCCGAGGCCCAAAAGTTTTGCCCGACCGGCGGCCGGCTCGGTGTGAAGTGGAGAAGAACCCCGAGGAGACGCTGAAGAAGATCGCGGAACTGAAGGCAAAGAAGTGATCCGCAACGCCGCTTGCGGCTTCGCGCTCGCTGTCAGGGAGGAGAGATTTTTTCACATGAGAGTGAGCGCAAAGCCGCAAGCGGCCGTTAACCCGACGCGCTAGCGAGGGATGCGATTCTCCCTCGCTAGCGCGTCGGGTTAACGGGAGCGCAAAGCCGCAAGCGGCTTCAGGAATCCCCCATGCTCGAACGCATCATCGACGCCTCGATCCGCCATCGCGTGCTCGTTCTCCTCATCGCGGGGGCACTGGCCGTGATGGCGGTTTACGCCATGCTCGATACGCCGGTCGATGCGATTCCGGATCTCGGCGAGAACCAGGTCATCGTCTTCACCGATTGGCCCGGCCGTAGCCCGCGCGAGATTGAGGATCAGATCACTTATCCCCTGACCCGCAAGCTGCAAGGACTCGCCGGAGTGAAGACCGTGCGCTCGTCGTCCGAATTCAATTTCTCGATGATCACCATCATCTTCGAGGATAAGACCGACTTCTATTTCGCCCGCCAGCGCGTGACGGAACGGCTCAACCAGTCGAGTAGTTTTCTGCCCGCGAACGTGACCCCCTATCTCGCGCCGGACGCGACGGCCCTCGGGCAAATCTACTGGTACACGCTCGAACCTAACCCCAAGCAGCCGATCGAGCCCGATAAACTCTGGGCCCTCAACAAGTTTTACGTCGCCCCGCAATTGAACGCGGCAGCCGGGGTCGCGGAGGTTGCTAGCGTCGGCGGCATGCCGCAAGAATATCAAGTTGATGTTCAACCCGAGACGTTACGAGCCTACGGCGTCACGCTCGGCGAACTCTTCGCGGCCGTCGGCCGCAGTAACATGCCCGCATCCGGCGGCGTCATCCAAAAGAACAATGCCGAGTACATCGTTCGCGGCATCGGCTGGATTCAGGGGAAGGGGGACATCGAGAACTCGCTGATCAAGGAGGTGAACGGTGCCCCGATTTACGTGAAGACCGTCGCGAACGTGCAGATGGGTACCCAGTATCGCCGGGCCGTTTTCGAGAAGAACGGCAGCGAGGTTGTCGGCGGCGTGGTCCTGATGCGGCATGGCGAAAATCCGCTGCG
>JAIOQJ010000443.1 GCA_021413475.1 Planctomycetota bacterium
GAAAAAAGCGGAGTCGAAACTCAAAGAAATCGGCGAAAAGTTGAGCGACTTCAAAAAGCGTTTCGACAAGATCGGCGAACCAACTGGCGAGAAAAAGGAAGAACTCGACAAGAAATTCAAGCCGATGATGCAGGCGGTGACCAAGAAACTCGAGGGACAGATGAATCGCATCGCCACCCAGATTGATGGCGGGCCGGATATTCTCAAAGAGATCACGTCCCACCTCGCACCGCTCGCGAAGAAGTAATCCCGTCATCAAGCTCCGCGAGTCGAGGCGGCCGGAATTCCACGTTCCGGACGCCTTGCCCATTTCTTGAAGTACGATCCGAACGGTCCACGGATTTCGCCATGCGCATCTTCGTCACGGGTGGTACGGGTCTGGTCGGCCGGCGTTTGCTCCCCGTGCTGCGCCAGGACGGCCACGAACTCTTGGTACTGAGCCGACAAATAAGCCCCACGCTCCCTGAAGGCTGCCGGGCTATTCAGGGCGATCCCACGATCGCCGGGTTATGGCTCACGGAACTCGGCACTTGCGACGCCGTGGTGAATCTGGCCGGCGAGAATGTTTTCGCCCGGCGCTGGCGGAAACGCTTCAAACAGCAACTTTTGGATAGCCGAGTCGATAGCACGCGTCACATTGCTGAGGCACTGGCCAAGGATCCAAAGCGGTCCGACGGTTCCCCGCGTATCATGATTTCCGCCTCCGCGGTGGGTTACTACGGCCCGCGTGAGCGTGAAGAAATCGACGAGGAAACTCCGCCTGGGAATGATTTCCTGGCCTCAATCTGCGTCGCCTGGGAACAGGCGGCTCGCCCCGCCTGTGAAGCGGGCGTTCGCGTGGCCCATCTTCGCATCGGCATGGTGCTGGACGATCAGGGTGGCGGCCTCCAGAAGCTCGTCACGCCATTTCGCTGGTATATCGGTGGCC
Source organism: Planctomycetota bacterium (assembly GCA_021413475.1). Classification (GTDB taxonomy): domain Bacteria; phylum Planctomycetota; class Planctomycetia; order Gemmatales; family Gemmataceae; genus JAIOQJ01. Next base: position 929 of record JAIOQJ010000443.1, read on the forward strand.
CGGTCGGTTCTGGCGAGCAATGGATGAGTTGGATTCACGTGGCCGATCTGGTCGGCCTGATCCGCTTCGCCCTCGGCAATCCCGACGCCCGAGGCCCCATCAACGCCACCGCCCCTGAACCGTTGACGAACTGGGGGTTCTGCAAAACACTCGGCCTCGTGATGCGGCGGCCGTGACCAAGGGCCAACGAGTGATTCCACGTCTTGCGGTCAAACTTGGCTATTCCTTCGAGTTCGCCGATCTTGAAGACGCCCTCCGCGACCTCTTGAATAGGCCGAAACCGAAAATCGAGGACAGCCCCCTCGCCAAATAATTTAAAAACACGCAAACTATCATCCAGTCCTTCTCGTCTTACGTCTAACCAACACTATTCTCTCTCCGTGTATCTGGAGTATCTCACATGTTTCGTGTTTCTCAACTGAGCGTCGCGGCACTCGCGATCACCGTTCTCTTGACGAACGTGGCACCCGCCAAGGCCTTACGGGTCGCCATTCCGAATCGCAATCCCGCTCAGCAGGCGATGACCGCGGAAGCCGTCGTCGTCGGCAAGGTCACCGAAATCGAAAAAGAGGTGACGAAAGCGTCGTTGTTCCCCGGTGCGAAGGACAAGGTCGATTACCAAGTTGCCGTGCTCAAGATTTCCGAGAGTGTACTCGGAGCCAAGGGGCTGACAACGATTCGCGTTGGCACCCAAGTTGGTGCTCTGGCACCGGTGCAGCCGAATGTTCCTCCGAACGGCCAAATTCGAATTCGGCCCGCAATCGCCCCTTTTCCCCAGCCGCAGGTTTCCTTGACCGAAGGTCAAGAGGGTTGCTTCTTCCTGACCAAGCACCATGATGGCGATTTTTACGTTTTGCAGCAGGGCGGCTTGCCGCTCGATAAGAAGGCGGCAGATTTCGACAAACAACTTGATTCGGTCAAGAAGCTGTTGAAGGCTTTCGAAGACCCGAAGACGGCCTTGCAGGCAAAAGATGCGGCCGATCGTCAATTCGCCGCCTGCATGCTTGTTCAGAAATATCGCCAGTATCCACAGATCACCATGCCGACGCCGACAACGAAGGTCGTTCAGGAGCCGATCGATGCCGAAGTCAGCAAGCTGATCCTCAAGACTCTATCCGAAATGGACTGGGCCAATATTGATCCAAGTGGTGCCAACTTGCAGAACACCTTTTACCAGCTCGGCCTGCAACCCAAAGATGGTTGGGTTCAGCCGAAGTTCGTGCAAGGGCAGGATTTTAACAAGATGATGGGCGCGGCCGTCAAAAAATGGATGACGGAAAACGCCGACAAGTACCGCATTCAACGGCAAGTTGTCAGCAAGTAAGCTTTGTGAGTCGATTCGAGGAAGGAGAGCCGTTCACGGCTCTCCTTCCTTGTTTTTCTAAAGTCGCTGAACGAAATGGGGGAGGCGCTCGTCTAATTATCGAACACCTTTCTCTCGTCTTCCTGTTTCCGGGAGTTTTTAATGCGCCTCCCCCATCTTGCAACCGCGGCACTATTGACCTCAGTTCTGATGCTAAGCTCGGCGGCATCAGCCAAGGGCTGCTGTAAAATGAGCATTACGCTCGATCCCCTTCAATTGGCCATTATGTCCGATGCCGTCGTCGTTGGCGAAGTCACCGCCCTCGAACCGGAACTCGTGATGATCGAGTCGTATCCCGGCAGCGGCAAGGTCGCTCACATGGTCGCGGTCGTTCGAGTCGACGAGGGCTTGCTCGGCTCGAAAGGGCTGACCCACCTCCGCGTCGCCTTTATTCCCCAGCAGAATCAGTTCGGAGGTGATTTTGGCTTCCAGTGCGAACAGAACGAACGTTCCTGGCGTGGACCAGCGAACCTCGCACAAGGGCAAACGGGCTGTTTCTTCTTGCAGAAGCATGCAGCACCCGGTCTCTTTGTTCCCGTGAGCATGGGCTATCCGATCAGCAAGAGCAGCTTTTACTATTCCAAGCAAATCTCATCCGTTCGGAACATACTCCGGGTCGTCGAAAAGCCGGTCGAGGCATTGCAAGTGAAAGAATCAAGCGATCGGCAATTGGCCGCCTGCGCCTTGATAATGAAGTATCGCAATCAACGGCGTTTCCCCGGACGGGTTGCCCCAGCCACTGAAGCGGTGTCCGCCGAGGAAAGCAGACTTGTTCTCAAAGCGCTCAGTGAGATGACCTGGGGCGAACACCCTTTCGACAACAATGGCCAACTGAGTGTGCAAAACGCCTTCGCGTCTCTGCAACTCACGGAAAAAGACGGCTGGCGGCAACCGCAACCCAAGGAAGGGGAGGATCATAACACCACGATGAACGCGGCCTTCGCCAAATGGTTGAAGGAAAAAGGATCGACATACCGCATTCAAAAAATGGTCGACTTTGGCGGCAAGGTCGACTAATCCAGTTCAATGCACACGAATCCGCAGAATGGCCTTCCCAGTCTGTCCCGCTGAAATGCTTGAGATCGCAAACCGCTTTGATGGAGTTGCTTGATGTCATACCAATCCTTTCTGCTGGTCCCGGCACTTCTCGTTGCCTTTGTCGGCGAGGCGCATGCCGATCGAATCGCTGAGATCCGACCAGTCCAGCAGATTTTTCGGGCGGATTTGATCGTGGTTGGCAAAGTGGTCGAAATCGAGGATGAACTCGTTCAGATCACGCCATCGCCGAATTCAGCAAAAGTCAGCTATCGAATCGCGTCCATCAAACTCTCCGAGGCCTTGCAAGGAGCAAAGGGGCTCACGCATATCCGCGTCGGCTTTGTCCCCATGCTCGTTAATCCCGCCGTTCCGCAAGGGCGGCCATTTCGTGGCTTCAATGCCAATCTGGCGGTTGGCGAGGAAGGTTGTTTCTTCCTCAAGAAAATGCCCGATGCGGAATTCCACGTTCGCATACCGTTTGCCGCTCCCCTTCAGAAGGAACAAGCAAACTACGAGGCGGAGCTGAAGCTGGTCAAAAATATCCTGCGGATTTTCGAAGACCCACTGACGGCCTTGAAAGCAAAAGACCTGTCCGACCGGCAATTGGCCGCCTGTGCGTTGGTGATGAAATATCGGACCCAGCCGGCAATCGAAGGAAATCGACGTGTCGAGCAGTTGGCGATTCCCGCCGAGGAAAGCAAGCTGATCGTAGACACGCTGGGGAAAATGAAATTCGAGGTTTTCGACCCCAATGGGATCGCCTCGCTGCAATCCGTCTTCTGGATGCTCAACTTGGGCCCCAAGGATGGCTGGAAACCGCCTGCCAACGGCGGAGCCGCAGTGATGAACAAGCAATTTCAGGCCTGGGCCAAGGAGCACGGCGAGGCCTATCGCCTTCAAAGGTTCGTCTTGAGCTCGCCACCAAGGAAGTAGTCTGATCCACCCATGTTGGCCCGCGAGTTATCGCGGGCCTTTTTTCTTGGGAACAAAACTCCTTTCACCTTCGTCAAGAGTGTGTACAATACTCAATCGGGTCTGTTCAGGTCCGCCGGGGATTTTTTGACGTTTTATCATCGCTGGTTCGTTCATTATCAGCAGGTTGTTTCGACCTGGAGTTTCACCATGCGTTGCGTCGTTCTCGTTCATGGCCTCATTTTACTAGGCCTGGGAATCGCGGTGCCGCTTTCGGCACAGACTTCGGCTCGGCCGCATCTCGATTTGGTACGAGGCTTGCGTAAGGAGAACATGCCTGACCTGGCCTTGCAGTATCTCGATCAACTCAAGACATCGACATCCGACCCGGAAATTTTGAAGGTCATCAATCTGGAATACGCGCGCACCAGGCTCGACCTGGCGGCGGACGAAAATGATGAAGCGAAGCGCTCCGCGTTGATCGCGCAAGCTAAACGCGATATCGAAACGTTCCTCAAAGCCAGCCCCGATCATCCGCAAGCACCGCAAGCCAACGTGGAATTGGCTCGGCTGATTTCCGTACAGGGCAAATCTCTCATTCGTAAGGCCCGCCGCTTCACCGACAAGAAAGAACAAGCGGAAGAGATGAAGAAAGCTCGGCCGTTCTTGATCTCGGCAGCGGCCATGTACGATAAGACCGCCAAGGCCATTGAAGACCAGTACAGTAAGGTTTCCGAAAGCAAAACTCCCACCGATCTCAAACTTGCCCGTGAACTCAATGATTTTCGCCTGACTGCATCGCTGGATCGAGGAATCACGCTTTTCTCGCTGGGCGACACTTACGTTGGTGATGAACTTGCGGACGATCGAGAACGCGGCAAGCAATACACGGAAGCCAAAAAGCTTTTTGAAACGATCATGGCCGTGGACGACAAGCTGCCCATTTGCTGGATCGCGCGAGCGTGGAGCGGCTATGCCGACATCAAGGCGGGGGACCCGGTGGCCGGTGAAAAAATTCTGGCTGATATCTTGACCAAGAGGACCAATCCAGCCGCTGCTGCCGGCATCCGAGTTGCACGCTATTTCATCATTCTCAATACGTTCGAGAATTCGAACAAAGACCCGAGAGGAACCCTGACCAAACTGGAGTTGGATACAACCAACTGGCTGCGTGATTTTCCATCGTATCGGGAAACGATGGAAGGAATGGGAGCTCGCTATTATCTCGCGGTTGCCAAGCGAGAACTGGGCAAACTCGATATCCAACGCGATAAGGCATTGAAGATCACCGGGATCACGCCCGCTGGCAAAGCCCGGCTCGAAGCTGCCGAGAAACTCTTCAAGGAATTGACAGACACCGAGAACGAGTATACCGAAAAGGCAACACGCACCCGAATGGAAATCCTCGTCACGCTGGTCGATGCCGAAGGAAAAGGCGAGGATCCACCAGCGGAAACCATTCCTAATTTTGAGCGTGCCTACCTGATGGCCCAAGTTCAGGCCGCGCGATTTAATCAGTTTCAAAACATGGAAGGCAAGAAGCCTGAGGACATTGAAAAAGAGAAGGTCCGCCGCTTCTCCAATGCCATGCGATATGTTCAACAGGGCCTGAAGGTTGCCAGTCCGACCAAGGATCTTCCGCGCGATCTCTTTGCCGCCCAAATGTTTCTCGTGGGCTGTTACGCGCAACTCAAGTTATACCCGCAGGCGGCCGTGCTCTCTGAACATCTAGCCCGTGAATACCCGAAGATGAGCAAAGCCGCCACGGCCTGCTCTTACGCGATGTCTTCGTACTCTCTATCACAAAGAGATTTGAAGCAACTGAAGGAGAAGGAAGGCAAAGAAAAAGAGAATTCCAAAACGGCCGAGACCGACGCCGAGGTTAAGGAAAACAACGCGCTGTGGGAACAAAAATTCAAGGCGGATCAGGACCGCTTGCTACGCGTCGCCAAGTACTTGATGACTCAGTATCCGACGGAATCGGCGGCCGACTTGGCTCGCCATCAAGTAGCGATCAATGCCTCGGTCGAGAAACGTTACGATGAATCATGGAATGCCTATGCGGGCATTCGCAACGCGTATGCGGATGTTCAGATGGCCCGATACGAACTCGGTGCCGTCATGTATACGATGGTCCTTCCCGTCGATCAGAAAGATCCGGCAACCTTCAACAAGGTCGTGCAAGACCGTCTCGTTCAGTACAAGTCACAGTGGGACACGACGATCAATCTCCTTGAAACGGTGCCCATTCCGGACGAAACGGCAAGCGATCGGGTAATGTTCGCGAATTTGAATAACCGCGTGCAGCTGGCCCGACTTTACCAACTGGCAGGCGACCAAGCCAATGTGCTAAAGACGGGGCAAACCCTACTTAAGGAACTCGCCAGTTCGAAACTTGCACCCGAGCAGAAGGCGAATTTGGTGCAAATCGGCCAGAATTTCGTTCTCTCGTCTATTCGCGGGCAAGCCGTCGCCTTGTTCAAAGAAGGCAAGCATGCCGAGGTCGCCGAACTTTTAAATCCCAAAATCGACGAGATCAAGAAAGATTTCGCTGCCAAAGGTGCCGAGGAAACCGTCGGCTTCCAGAACCTACGGAAGACGCAGCGAAGCGTCGTGATTCTCGCCCTGCAAAGTGCTTCACAAGATGGAAAGATCGATCGTGCTTCCGAATTGCTTGACCTGCTTGAGAACAGCGGCGGCAGCCCGGAAGAATCGCTCAACATGCTTGCTTCACTGGTCAGCAGCGTTCGCGGCCAGCTTGACGAACTCGAAGCCGCCAAGAAAGTTGCCGAGGCCAAGAGTTTGAAGGAAGGGTTCGGTAAACTGCTGCAAAAGCTCTCTGCCAAGCCGAACTTGTCGCTCAAGATGCAGATCTTCCTCGCGAGCGGATTAAGCAGCGTCGAATCGTTCGATGAATCAGCGAAACTGCTTGAAGCGATCCGCAAACGACCGCAACCGGCGGAACCGAAACAGCCTGGCGACAAAGCAACCGATGAGGAATTAGTGAAATTCAAGACCGACACGGAAGACTACGAGAATTTCACGAAGTACAAGCGGCAGGCACAAATGTTTCTCGCGAGGAATTATCGGTCGGCCAAAAAATACCCCGAGGCCATCGGCGTCTACAATGAGATCATCGGCGGCCCCGCGGTCAAGGGTGTGATTCCCAAGGACAAGCAGCAATGGGGATATGCCAGCCTTCTCGTTCGCAAGGAAAAGGCACAAGTGCTGGAAGAACTCGCGATGACAATCCCCGCGGGTGCCCCTGATCGGGTTTCCAAGTGGAGCCAAGCAGTTCAAGAATGGGTCGGCGTCTCACAAACCTTTGCCCGGCAACTTCCTGGGCGACGGATCCCGCTGCCTCCGGAGATCAACGCACGCAGTCATTTTGCGAAGTTCTTCAACGCGAAAAGGGCACCGGTCGAAGGAACTCCCGACGGCTATTTGATGGAACTGGCCTGGGTATTCGGGCAGTACAGCTTGGTATTCACGGCCGAACGGCAAAAGGATGCCGAAGACATGATTAAGAACGCTCAAACCCGCGCGACTTTCTTCGACATTTTCTTCGAACAGAAGCGTTGTTCGGTGATGGCCTATAAGTCATTGGGGCTCAGTGCTGTCAAAGGCGACGCCAACGTTTTGACGGAAAAGTTTGCCGGCTTCGCCAAGGATTTTGTTGAGGTCCAGAATCCCGAAAAGAACCCCGATTTGTCCCAGGACATCAAGAACAGGATCAAGGCCTTGGTTGATTCGATTCCGGAACTGAAGGCGGAGTATAACAAGATTGCCCCCAAGCAGCCCGCTGGTAAATGAACGTTTCCACGGGAATCACGACGATTTCATTCGCTTACCGAAACACTCATCGAGGATGCTCCATGAATCGGCATGTTTTTCACGGTTTTCTCGCGCTAGCGATCGGTATCGTCACATTGCAAACCACCGTCGTCGGCCAAGACAAGCTCGAACGCCGGCCGCCGAAGGCCGAAAAATCGGTCACGGTCAAAGGCAAGATCATCGAAGAATCGATGGCCGGCGTGAAGATGAAAATTGGCGGCGTGAAGGAAGAACTCATTCCATCAGGTGAGATTCTTCGCATTTTTCACGGTGACATTCCCGCCGCATTGCAGATCACTTATGACGGTCTCTTCACCAAAGAGGATACAGAAAAAGATCTCAGCAAGCTGTTGAAGGATTATCGGGACTTCTACTCCAAAGCCAGTGCGTCACCGGACGTGAAACTGCCGATCAAACGATATCTGGAATATCGGATCGCGATGCTGAGCGCCCTCGCTGCCACAACGGACGAGGAGAAAGACAAAGCCCGAACCGAACTCACCAATTTTATTACCGCAAATCGCATCAACTGGGTCTATCCCTTCGCGGCACGTGCTCTAGCTCGCCTTCAACTGGAAAAGCCTGACTACGACGCAGCCTTGAAGACACTCGACCCGCTAAGCCGTGACCTCACCATTCCCGCGGAAGTCAGGCAAGAAGCGGACTTGCTGCTCATCGACGTCATGTTCCAGGCCAATCGTCTCGAAGAGATGAAAGCCAAGATCGACGCTGCGTTGAAGGATCCCAAGACCACCCAGGTACAGAAGGATCGGTTCCAGGTTTATCAGCTTGGCATCGATTCTCAGGCAGCCGACGCCAAGCTCGAAGACATGATTAAAAAACTTGACGATCTGATTGCTAAGACATCAGAACCTTCCCTCAAAGCACTCGCTTTCAATGTGATGGGCGATTGCTACATGCTCAAGAATCGAAAACGCGATGCCATGTGGGCGTATCTCTGGGTTGATGTCGTGTACTACCAGGATCGAAGTGAGCATATGAAAGCGATCTCGAAGTTACTCGAGATCTTCAAGGCTGAAAAGGACGACGAGAAAGTTCAGCTTTACAAGGATAAACTGTCCCGAATGCGATAAGCGAACAGGCGTGGGCAGGTTGAGAGCCTGCCCACGCCTGATGATTCGCCCTGTTTATAGCGATTTCCCCTTGCTGGTCCCAGCGGACAAGTCCTAAGATGAAAATTCGCAAGGGGCGGTAGCTCAGTTGGGAGAGCGCTGCGTTCGCAATGCAGAGGTCGAGGGTTCGACTCCCTTCCGCTCCATTTTTTCCTTTCTCCATTCCATTTCCGGGAGGATGGTCTCCCAATGCCGATGCCGGTCCGATCGCTGCCGGTCGTGCAAAATTGGGACTGCCACGGCTGCACCGATTGTTGCCGGGAGTATCGAGTTCAAGTCACCGACGCCGAGAAAGCTCGCATCGATACACAAGGTTGGGCCGACGACCCGGCCATGAAAGGTGTCGCGCCTTTCGTGTGGGATGGTGGCTGGTTCTCGGGCCGTTATCGGCTCAATCACACGTCCGACGGCTCATGCGTTTTCCTCAACGAGCAGGGCGGATGCCGGATCCATGCGAAATTCGGCTCGGCCGCCAAACCGCTCGCCTGCCGGGTCTTTCCCTTTGTGTTCATCCCATTCGGCAACCAATGGCGGGTTGGCCTGCGCTTCGTCTGCCCCTCCGCGGCCAACGATCTAGGTCGGCCTGTCTCGGAGCACCAAGCGGAACTTCGTGAATATGCCGAGGCACTCGAGGTTCAGGAAGGAATCGCCGGCCGGGCGATGGCCGCGCCGATCCTTCAGAAGGGCCGCTCGGTCCCTTGGAACGATCTGGATCTATTTATCCGGGCGTTTCGCGGTCACATCGCCGACGAACGCCGGCCTCTGGAATGGCGGTTACGGAAATGCCTGGCAGTGATTCAACTCTGCCGTGAGGCACGCTTCGACGCCATCTCCGGCGATCGCTTGAGGGAATTCTTGGAGGTGATCGGCGGCGGTGTGAACGAGGAAGTGCCAGCTAGGCCCGAGGCGGTGCCGCCGCCGAGCTGGATCGGTCGGATTTTATTCCGTCAAACGATGGCAATTCAAGCACGCGTGGATAAGGGCCGCTACCGCGGCATCTCGCGCCACGGGCGAAGTACCCTCCTGTGGGCGGCCTGGAAGTTCGCCCAAGGGACCGGCCGCGTGCCGGCCGTTCATGGCCTTATCCCGGACGTGAGCTTTGAACAAATCGAGAACCCGGTCGGCCCGCTGCCCGAAGCGAGCACGAAAGTGCTCGTTCGCTATTTTCAGTTGAAGCTCGATTCGGGACAGTTCTTCGGGCCCAACAACTTTCAGCACCAATTCTGGGACGGTCTAGTCTCGCTGATACAAACCTACCCGGCCATCATGTGGCTGTCGCGGGCCCTGCATCATTTGCCGCGTGAGGAAGCACTCATCATGGCCATGCGGATCGTCGACAATAACTTTGGCTTCAACCCCATGCTCGGCTCACGGCGACAGAAAATCTGCTCGAGCATCCTGAACCGCCGCGGCGAGATTGCTCGTTTGATTGCGTGGTATAGCCGGTAACGTTCAACACTTCCGCAACACTCCCACCAGCACGCCAAGAATCTGGATATCCTTGCCCGGTTCGATGACGATCGGCGTCATCGTGCTGTTTGCCGGTTCGAGGCGGATGTTCTCTTTCTTGCGGAAGAATCGCTTGAGCGTCACTTCGCGTTCGACCATGGCGACGACTCGTTCGCCGTTTTCGGCATCTTCTTGCTTGCGGATAACGACGATGTCGCCATCGTCGATGTGGTCTTCGATCATCGACTTGCCACGGACACGCAGAGCAAAGTGATCCTTGCCGCCAAACATCTCGCTAAGATCGACTCGGTCCTCTTGGGCCACCGCTTCGATCGCGGTACCGGCGGCGACGAGGCCGAGTAACGGCAACGTGGCCCCGCCCGTGCGAACGCCATCGATCTGGATCGCGCGCGCGTGATTTTCTTGGCGTTTGATCAGCCCCTTCTTTTCGAGGGCTCGGAGATGGCACATGACTCCGTTGGGCGATTTGATCGCGAACGATTCGCCAATCTCGCGGATCGACGGCGGATAGCCGCGATTCTCGATCTTGTCGCGGATGTATTCGAAAATTTCGCGCTGTCTGCCCGTCAATGCACGTCCCGTCGCCATGACGAAACTCCTTTTGAGCTCAAGAGCTCTGGGTTAAGTTGGGCTGTTTCGGGTCGCGAACCGTTCGCGAGAACCGAATAATGCTGTTCGTATCATCACGATGATGTAAATGAGTATATTTAACATCCGTACACAAATAAAGAGAAAAATTGCGAACCGACATGGAAATGCGATATCCTGAAGGGGTCATTTTACCACGGAGCAGGAATGAGTCCGACCCGATCGTCGTGGTTTGCCCAGTCCATTCCCCTCTTGATCGAGAGGAACGAACTCCCGTCCGCGCTTTTGGCCGAGGCGCTTCGAGCGATGACCTCGGGCAGCGTGGACGAGAGCGAGGCGGCCGCGTTCCTTATCGCTCTGCGGATGAAAGGTGAGTCAGCCAACGACATCAGCACCGCCGTTCAAGTTCTCCGTGAAAAGATGGGCAAACTCGCGCATCCTTCAGGCCCGGTTCTTGACACGTGCGGTACCGGTGGCGATGGCAGCGGCACTTTCAACATCAGCACGGCTGTCGCCTTGGTTGTCGCCGCCGCGGGATGTCGCGTGGTCAAACATGGCAATCGTTCGGTTTCGAGCCGTAGCGGCAGCGCGGATGTCTTGCTGGAACTCGGAGTCCCCATTGAAAAAGGGCCCGAGTGGGCTCAGAGCTGCCTTGATCGCTTCGGCTTCGCCTTTTGTTTCGCCCCCACTTTCCATCCTGTTCTCGCCAACATCGGGCCGCTGCGGCGAAAACTGGGCGTTCGAACGATCTTTAATTGGCTTGGTCCATTGCTAAACCCGGCCGCCGCGGAGTACCAGTTGCTCGGGGTCGGCAATCCGGATTTTCTCGATCCCTTGGCCGGTGCCTTGTGCCAGCTCGGTATCCGCCAGGCATTTCTCGTCAGCGGTGCGGATGGGCTTGACGAGGTCAGTCTTTCGACCACCACGCACGTTCGTCATGTTCGCGACGGTCGAATTCTTAGCAAGATGTGGAATCCGCTTGATTTTGGCCTGAAACCTGCAACGCTCGAAGATCTGCGGGCCGACGGACCGGAAGCGAGTGCGGCAGTCATCCGGGCGATACTCGGCGGTCAAGACGGGCCGCCGCGCCGCATCGTGCTCGCGAACTCGGCAGCCGCGCTGTTCGCCGCCGAGCAGGTCGCCAGTTTGCCAGACGGTGTGGCGCGGGCTGTTCAAGCAATCGACTCGGGTGCCGCTCGTGAACTCCTCGATCGACTTCAACAGTCCTGAGCCCACGGGAGAATCATTATGCCTCAGAAAGTCATCTTGATCGCCGACCCCGGCATCGACACCGCCTTTGCAATCGCGCTGGCCTTGCACGATCCGAATATCGACGTGATCGGTCTGATCGCCTCGGCGGGGAACGTCTCTGCCGAGCAGGCAACGCAGAATGTGCATATCCTCGTCAACCAAATCGACGTGCCGAAATGGCCGCGCGTTGGCTCCGCGATCCCGGTGCAGTACGAGATCGACGGCACGAAATTGCACGGCCCTGATGGCCTGGGTGGCGCGGCATTTCCGCCGTTCACTTTGCATCAACCATTGCAAGGCGACAAGGTGATCGTCGAACTCGTGCGGGCCAATCCCAAGGAAGTCGCGATCGTGATATTGGGTCCCTGCACCATGTTGGCGCGAGCCCTCGATCGCGATCCAGAATTGCCGCATCTCATCGACCGCATTATCTGCATGGGCGGTTCTTGGCGAGAACCGGGAAATACGTCGGTAGTCGCAGAGTTTCATTTCTTCTGCGATCCGCTCGCCGCCCGCCAGGTTCTACACTGCGGAGCCCCCATTACGCTTTTGCCGCTCGATATTTCACGCAAACTCACCTACTCGCCTTCGGACTTGCTCGAACTCCCTTCCCCCGAATCCGCGACGTGCCAATTTCTGCGAAAAATCGTGCCGTTCGGCATCCGCGCCAGTTCGAATCTCTACGGGATCGAGGGCTTCCATCTAAAGGATGTTCTCGGTATAGCCCATCTCGCCCTGCCCGCCGCCGTGACTACCGAACGAGTTTGCATCGATGTCGAAACGCGTGGCGAACTGACGCGTGGCATGAGCGTCGTCGATGCGCGACCGCATCCGGCCGGATCCAAAAATGTTCAGATCGGCATCAGCGTCGACGTGGTCGGCGTGCGAGATTACATCAACCGCATCTTGAAAAGCACCGAATAATACGAATAGTTGCGGGCGGAAGGGCACTTCGCAGGAGCTATTGGATGCGGTCGTTCTATTTCGTTTCGGTTTTGCTGGCCGGTTTCGCCCACTCGGGCGAACTGGCATTGGCAGCCGAGCAACCCTCGAACACCCAATTGGCGAATGCCTTTCGTGGATTGATCATTCCCAATCTGCCGGTGCCGCTCGTGGAGAAAAGTTACGATTGGGGCCATCAGGAATTGGTGGCAGTCGGGGTTAAATGGGAGAAGAAGGAAATACTATTAAAACCAGAGATTCTCAAGAAACTACACAACGATGGTATTTGGCGCAAGATCTCCGCCAC
>JAIOQJ010000444.1 GCA_021413475.1 Planctomycetota bacterium
GGGCCTGCGCGATCGGATTTGCTCCTGGCTGAGACGGCTATACCGCCGAGCCCAGATCCTCGCGAACCCAAGCCAAATCCGCGCATGGACCCACATTCAACCTACGCTTGCGTAAGGCGCACTTATGTCGGGGACGTCCAATTTGTCCACGAAAATAAAAATTCTGACGGGACCCCTCACCGCGCTCCTCTCCGGAAGCCTCCGAGGAGCGGCTAAACAAAATTGGCGGCTTCCCTGTTTCTTCAATCACGTCGATGCGGTATCCTATTCTTACCTACCTCACCTGGTCCTAAGGGCTCGCGCGATGTGCTTCCGACGACTCTGGCTCGTCGCCTTTTTGATGGCTTGCGCGATCGGTCCGCATCCTCTGCTTGCCGCTCCGAAGGACGATCCCAAGGGGATCGAGTTCTTCGAGAACCGCATCCGGCCGGTGCTGGTCGAACAGTGCTACACCTGCCATTCCGCGGCGGCCGAGGCAAACAAGAAACTTCGCGGCAGCCTTTTCCTCGATAGCAAAGACGGTCTGCTGAAGGGCGGCGACACCGGGCCGGCCATCGTGCCGGGGAAGCCGAAAGAGAGCCTGATCATTCAGTCGCTGCATCAGTCCGGCGACGTCAAGATGCCCCCCAAGGGGAAACTTCCCGCCAACATCATCGCCGACTTCGAAACCTGGATCGCGATGGGGGCACCCGACCCGCGTGTGACCGCCACCGTCAAACGGAAGGGTTTGAGCCTCGAAGAAGGCCGACAGTTCTGGGCTTACCAACCGGTGCGAGCACCGGCGATTCCCGAAAACGCCAAGAACGACGAGATCGCGGCCTTTATTTCGGCCGCCTTGAAGGCGAAAGGGTTGGCTCTCGCCCACGAGGCAGATCGCGCGACACTGGCCCGCCGGCTTTACTTCGACCTGATCGGCATGCCGCCGACGCCGGAAGAGATTGATGCCTTCGTGAGCGATCGGTCGGCCGATGCCTATGAGAAACTCGTCGATCGTTTGCTCGCCTCGCCGCACTTCGGCGAACGCTGGGGACGGCACTGGCTCGACGTGGCACGCTTCGCGGAATCGATGACGCTCCGCGGTTTTGTCTTCAAGGAATCGTGGCGTTACCGCGACTACGTGATCGAGAGCTTCAACAAGGACGTCCCCTTCGACCAGTTCATCCGCGAACAGATCGCCGGCGACCTGCTTCCGTCCGACAGCACGGAGAAACGCCGCCGGCAACTGACGGCGACGACGTACCTCGCGCTCGGCAACAACAATCTCGAAGAGCAAGACAAGAAGCAACTCGAGATGGACGTGGTCGATGAACAACTCGACGCCATCAGCCGGGGCTTCCTGGGTCAGACCATCACCTGCGCCCGCTGCCACGATCACAAGTTCGACCCGATCCCCACCAAGGATTACTACGCCCTGGCCGGGATTCTGAAGAATACGCGGACGCTCGCCCATTCGAACGTGTCGATGTGGCTCGAAATGCCGTTGCCGGGCGATCCGGTCGGCGAAAAGCTCGCCAAGGAACACGATGCCGCCGTGGCCGCTCTGAAAAAAGACATCCAGTCGCTCAAGGACGTGGTTGCCAAATTTGCGAAGCCGCTCGATCCCAAGAAGCCGCACGTCCATGCCGTGAAGGATCTGCCAGGAATTGTGGTTGATGATGCCCAGGCCAAGAAGGTCGGCACCTGGAAACCTTCGCAATACTCTGGGTCTTACGTCGGTGCCGGCTACATCCACGACGACGGCATGGACAAGGGCGAGAAGAGCCTGACGTTCCATCCCGAGATCACCAAGACCGGCAAGTACGAAGTGCGGATCGCGTACTCCCCGGCCAGCAATCGCTCGCCGAACGTGCCGGTGACGATTTTCTGTGCCGAGGGCGAGAAGACGGTCCACGTCGATCAGAAGAAGGCCCCGGAGATCGACGGCCTGTTCCACTCGCTGGGTCAGTACACGTTCGAAAAGAACGGGCAGAACTTCGTCATCATCGCCAACCACGACACCACGGGCGTCGTCATCGCCGACGCGGTACTCTTCATCCCGGTCGAGATGCTCGTCAACATCAAGACCGAGAAGCCCGCGAGCAAGGAACCCGCACCGCCGGAAGTCGCGAAGCTGAAGGCACTCGAAGATCAGTTGAAGAAGCTCCAGGCGAACACCCCGAAGCGCGAGCGGGTGATGTCGATCGAAGAAGAAGCGAAGATCGTCGACCTCAAGGTGCATATTCGCGGCAGCGTCCATAGCCTCGGCGAGCCCGCCCCGCGCGGCTTCCTGCAAGTGGCGATGACCGGTTCAATGCCGAAGCTCCCCGCCAACGAGAGCGGCCGACGCCAACTGGCCGAGTGGATCGCCCACCGCGACAACCCACTGACCGCCCGCGTCTTTGCCAACCGCGCCTGGCACTGGCTCATCGGCGTGGGCCTGGTGCGCACGACCGACAATTTCGGCACCACCGGCGAGAAACCGTCGCACCCGGAACTGCTCGATTTCCTGGCCGATCGCTTTGTCGAGGACGGCTGGTCGGTGAAGAAACTGGTTCGCCGCATGGTCCTGTCGCGCGTCTACCGCCAGTCAGTTGATGGCGATGCCAAAGCCCTGTCCGTCGACCCGGAGAACCGCCTGCTCGCCCACATGAACCGCCGCCGGCTCGAGGCCGAGTGCATCCGCGATTCGATCTTGCTGGTCAGCGGCCAACTGAAGCTCGACGCCGGCGGGCCGACCTTTAACATGGCGCTAGGTGCCGACTACGGCTTTAAACACACCGACCTACGGCGGAGCGTCTACTCGCCCGTCTTCCGCAACTCGCTCCCCGAACTGTTCGAAGCATTCGACTTCGCCGACCCCAGCGTCAGCACCGGCCGCCGCAACGTCAGCACCGTCGCCCCGCAAGCCCTGTTCCTGATGAACAATCCGTTCGTCCAACAACAAAGTGTCCTCGCCGCGAAGAAGTTACTGGAAGAGAAGGGCCTGAGCGACGCCGAGCGAATCACCAAAGCGTTCCGGCAAACGTTGGGCAGAAAACCAAGCGACGCCGAGAAACGATTGGCCGAGATGTATATCGGCGAGGCGTCGCAGGACCCGAAACTGCAACAGGAACAGTGGGCCCAGTTCGTGCAGACGTTGTTTGCGAGCGTGGATTTTCGGTATGTGAAGTGAGGGGGGAGAAGGAGCACAGCGCTATCACTCAGTGAGGTGACTACATGGGCCTCTTTTCCAGGCTATTCGGAAAGCCCGAAAGCTACGCAGGTCGTCCACTATTACGGCTAAGTAATTTCAGACGGCAAAACATGACCGGGGCCTTTTGCCTCATTGATCTTGTGTCGCAAGGCGAGGCCGTGCAAAGGCACCTGAAGGGAATTCCGCTGCACGAAAAGCTGGAATGGCTGGCCGAACGTGGCAAGCTCGATCTTATGTCGATCAGGAAGGGCTTTCCGCCAATGTACCGGTTTGAGTCCAGTGTCGGGCTCTATTGTTGCTTCTTCATCCGTGACGATTTGATTGTTTTCATCGGTGATAACACGACATTCACCGTGGACGATTGACGGTGATGGGCAGCGTATGGAGATCCAGTGAATCGCCTCCATCAGGTCATCCTGATTCTCTCGACAGTGCTGGGCTCTTGGCTTGGGATGCAGGCGATTCACGAGTTCGGCCACATGCTCGGAGCATGGTCGACCGGCGGTCGCGTGGATCGAGTGGTCTTGCACCCGCTTTCGATCTCGCGGACGGATCTGGCCCACAACCCGGATCCGTTAGTGGTCGTGTGGGCGGGACCGATCATCGGTGTGACCATTCCGGTGTTGTTGTGGGCGATCGGCGTCGCGATTCGGATGCCGGGCGCGTTTGTGTTGCGGTTCTTCGCGGGCTTCTGCTTGCTGGCGAATGGGCTATATATTGGATTGGGGTCGTTCGACCGGATCGGTGATTGTGGCGAGATGCTTCGGCACGGTTCGGCCCTTTGGCAACTTTGGTTATTCGGAGCGATTACCGCGCCGGCTGGTTTGTGGTTGTGGAATCGCCAAGGCCGCCACTTTGGTTTGGGATCGGCCAACGGAGCGGTCGACCATCGAGTG
>JAIOQJ010000105.1 GCA_021413475.1 Planctomycetota bacterium
GCAGGCTAAGCTCGCGGCGATCGGGGCGTTGAGGATTTCGGAAGTCGCCCCGCTGGTGAGCGGCATCACCGCGTCGGTCAGTGTCAAGAGTCCGCTCGGAACGCAAGAGTCGCGGGTGGCACGGTTACTTGGCGATTCCGCCGCTGCCCAACTCGCACCGGGCCAGGATCGCCGCAAACTGGTGATCGATTGGCTGCGCCGGCCGGATAATCCGTACTTCGCGAAGGCAATCGTCAATCGTGTCTGGGCCCATTATCTCGGTCATGGCCTGATCGACCCGCAGGACAATCTCTCGCCGCTCAATCCGCCGTCGCATGCCAAGCTCCTCGATGAATTGTGCCAGGGCTTCATCAAGAACCGTTACGACCTCCGTTGGCTGCATCGCATCATCTTGCAGAGCCGAACCTACCAGCAGAACAGCCTCAATATCGCGGCACAGCGTGCCGATCCACGAGTCTATGCCCGGTTCGAAGTTCGCCGGTTGTCCGGCGAGATTATTCTCGATTCGCTGAACGAAGCGACCGGAGCTAAGGAAAAATTCCCCGCGACCTGGATGTTCCGCGAAGGCGAACGAGCGGTCCTGACGGCTGGCGTGATGGTTGATGTCTATAACTTTTACACCATCAAGGATCCCGTGCGTTACCTGGTCTTCGGCCGGCAGGTGCGGCGAACCAGCGTGCAATGCGATTGCGAACAAGGGTCGGACGTTGCCTTGCCGCAACTGCTGTTCCTCGCCAATCACGAAGAAGTGCAGAAAAAGATCGCCGCGGACACGGGCCGAGTCGCGACGATCGCGAAAGATGCCAAGCTCGATACCGAGCAGAAACTCGAAATGGTCTTTCTGTATGCTCTCGGTCGCCTTCCCAACACCGAGGAACGCAACTCTGGAATCGAGCATCTCAAGACGAGTCCGAATCCGCGGGTTGGACTCGAAGAAGTACTCTGGGGCTTGCTGAATACACGCGAATTTCAGTTGAATTATTGAACTCTCCACACATACGGAGGCTAGATCATGAAGGCTGGCTGTCACGAATTCCACCAGTTCAATCGCCGCGACGCACTGCGGATCGGCGGGGCGACCTTCTTTGGTCTCACCATGCCGCAACTGTTGCGGGCCCGTGCCGAGTCCGCTTCGACTCGGCCGGTGAAAGCCAAGCAGGTGCTGCTTGTGTGGATGTACGGCGGGCCTTCGCAGATCGACATGTTCGATCTCAAGCCGAACGCCAAGCGTGAAGTGTCGCGGCCGTTGTTCCGGCCCATCCAGACCGCGTTGCCCGACCTTCAGGTCAGCGAACTGATGCCGCGAATGGCCCAGATCGCCGACAAGTACACGGTGCTTCGCTCCATGTGGGTCGGCGGCCTGCACTGGCAGCACTCGGCCCTACCGTATCTCCTCACCGGCAACGCCCGTACGCCCAACACGCTGGCGTATCCGACCATGGGCTCGGTCGTCGCGAAAGTGAAAGGCGGCCCCCGGGACGTCCCCAACTACATCGCCTTGAACCAGTTCCCGTCCAAGGGGGCCGATGGCGTTCCCGGCGCGGGCGACTGCTTCCTCGGGCCCGCCTACGAACCGCTCGTTCTGCAACCCGATGTCAAGAATCCAATGTCCGAAATGCTCGCGGCACCGGGTCTCGACGTCAGCGGCTTCGAACGTCGCACTAACCTCATGCGCAACTTCGACCAGAAACTCCGCGGCCTCGATCGCCTCGAACCGATTATTGAAGCGATGGACCAGCACCAGCAAAAAGCATTCGACATGCTCCGTTCGCCGAAGATTCGCGACGCGTTTGATCTCTCGAAGGAAGGCGTCCGCACCATCGAACGCTACGGCAAATCGAAGCATCCGTATGGCGGCGGCGATCAGAACCAGGCCTTGCTAGTCGGCCGTCGATTGATCGAGGCGGGCGTGCCGTTTGTGCATGTCGATTATCAAAACTGGGATTGGCACGGCGTTCAGGACAACGTTACCAATCAACCGAAACTTGTGCCGCAATGGGATCGCGGCATGTCGGCCCTTCTCGAAGACATGGACGCTCGCGGCCTGCTCGAAGAGACCATGGTTGTCGCCATGGGTGAACAGGGCCGTGGGCCGATCGACCGCAGCCACTGGAGCGGCACGCATTTCGTCCTTCTCGCTGGCGGTGGTTTCGCCCGCGGCCGAGTCGTCGGTGCCACCGATCAGGACGGTATGAAACAAGCCGACTACGAGTGTTTCCCCGAAGATCTCGCTGCCACCATTTACAATCAGCTTGGCATCGACCCGCACGCCCAGCTCATGGCCAACGGCAACCGCCCGGTTCGAATCGTGGACAAGGATGATATCAAGATTCTGCGTCGGGTCCTGGCATAGTTTCCGCGTCGGTAACTGGAGTGAATTTTGACACGATCGCTAATTCGAACGTGTGTTTCTGAAGCCAGTGCTTTCGCGCTGATGAGCCTCGTTGCAATCTTTTCTTCCCCAGTATGGAGTGCTGAACCGACAAAAGATACCGCGGCGAAGGATCTTGGCTCTGTATCGAAATCCAGTCACTGGGCGTTTCAACCCGTGGATCTGCCAGCGATCCCGAATGTTCGGAAGGATGTCTGGGTTCGAACGCCGGTTGACGCATTTATAGCGCAACAACACGAGGCCAGAGGATTAAAGCCCGCACCCGAAGCGGAACGACGCGTTCTGGTTCGCCGGTTGACTCTCGACCTGACGGGACTTCCTCCAACGGATCGGGAAATCCAGATCACCCTGAATGATCAGTCGGCTGACTGGTACGAGAAGCTATTTGATCGGCTGCTAGCTTCACCACGCTATGGCGAACGTTGGGGACGACACTGGCTTGACCTGTCTCGCTGGGCGGAGACCGAGGGCTACGAAAGCGATCACCCGCGCGATTTTGCCTGGCGATATCGCGACTATGTGGTGAACAGTTTCAATTCCGACAAGCCGTATGATCGCTTCCTGCGCGAACAGATCGCCGGCGATGAAATCGCTCCCTCTACCGATGAGAACCTGATTGCCACCGGATTCTTGGCCGCGGCTCGGCTGAGCAGCAACGAGGAAGACAAATACATCCAGCGGAACGATGTGTTGGTCGATATCGCCAACACGACCGGGAGTGCCGTGCTCGGCGTGACTTTCCATTGTGCTCAGTGTCACAAACACAAATTTGATCCGATTTCCGACCGCGACTATTACCGCTTCCAGGGCTTCTTCATCAAAGGAGCACCGAACAACCTGGCCTTGAATGATCCGCAATCGCGAGCCAAGTACGAAGCCGCCAAGCCGCCGGGATACGATGCGGCCCGCAAACTCAAGCAGCAGATCTTTGACGCCACGCGGGCCCGGCTGCTCGTCGATGCCGGGAAAAACCTGTCGCCAGTGGAACGTGAGCTTCTCAATATTCCATCGGCCAACCGCACGCTCGATCAGGAAAAGCAAGCTCGGCAGACGGAACTCAAGCTCCAGATCTCCGATGCCCGTGTGGAGCGGACGGTTGCCAGTTCACTCTACAGAGTGATCTACCAGGAGTTGGGCCGAAGAATCACGGTGATGGAAAAGACCATGCCGATAGTGCCCCAGACCTTCGGCTTTTATTCGCCAGCAAGCGGTGCGGCCAAGGTCGAGGTTCTCCCACTCAGGGGCTTCTACCCGCCCCCTTACAAGCCAGAGGAACTGGCGGCGGCTCGGCCATACTTGTTGATCGCCGGGGAAGTGCATCAACGCGGTGTACCGTTGGAAGTTGGTTGGCCGGCAGTGTTTGGCCCCACGCCGACCGAGGCCATCGAGAAGAAGCCTCGCACCGCGCTGGTCGATTGGCTGGTGCGCCCCGAGCATCCGCTGACCGCTCGCGTCTGGGTCAATCGAATCTGGCAGTGGCACTTCGGACGTGGCATCGTCGAGACATCAAGCGACTTCGGAACGCGCGGCTCTCCGCCGACCCACCCGGCATTGCTCGACTGGCTCGCGTCGGAACTGATACGTTCTGGCTGGAGTACCAAACATCTGCATCGGCTTATTGTCTGTTCGAATACTTACCGGCAGGCAGCGGTTCGTCACGCGGACAACGTTAAAATAGATCCGGAGAATACGTTCTTGTGGCGCTGGTCGCCGCGCCGCCTGGAGGCCGAGGCCGTGCGTGATTCCATGCTCGCGGTCAGCCAGGAACTCGATTTTCGCATGGGCGGTGCGAGCGACGCGGACGACTCAAAGAGCCTTCGCCGCACGGTGTACCTTTTCCAGAAACGGAACAAGGCACCCGAAGTGCAAAAGTTATTCGACGGCCCGGGCGGGGCCCTGGAAAGCTGCGCGAAGCGGAGTGTTACAACCGTGCCGCTCCAGGCTTTGTACATGCTCAATCACGAGTTTACACAGCGCCGAGCGGCGGTCATCGCCGAGAGAATTCGCACTCAAACCGGCACCGACCGAAACAAGGGCATCGACCTGGCGTTCAGGATGGTGCTCGGACGGGACCCAGACACGACGGAGCGGACGGCATCGGTTCGCTTTTTTGAAATCGCCGCTGCGGAATCGAAAGCCGACGATCCATCGGTCCTGGTCCATTTTTGCCAGTCGCTTTTGAATCTGAATGAGTTCATGTATCTCGATTGATCGGCAGATTATTCCGCGGCGAGCCGGCTCGTGTGAGCGGCCGGAGGATTTGACAAGATTACGGCGAATACTCCGACCGCTCA
>JAIOQJ010000106.1 GCA_021413475.1 Planctomycetota bacterium
GGCCGAGGCCTTCGAAGCCGGGCTTGCCGTCGAAGCCGGTGCCCGCGACTTTCTCCTCGACGAAGCGTTCACCGAGAATCCACTTGCGCTCGATTGTGCCCTTGGTTTCCATCGGCGGCTTGGACGGGTCCATCCACATCTTGCAGGTGTAACTCCAACTGCCGATCAGCGGCTGCAGCTTGGCATGCTCGGAGGTCGGCTTGCTGGCCTCAATCAAGGCCTTGGCGAACTCCTCCGGATTGGCGGGGGGCTTCCTGTCTTCCGCCCAACTTCCGGTCGCCAATGTGGTTAGGGCGAGTGCCATCGCCGCGATTCCAAATGTTCTCATCACGTTCATTGCATTCTCCTCCTGTGCAGAAGTGAAATGTCTCCATCGCGCCTAACATGCTTCTCCGTTCAACGAACGTCGAACGGGGCGCGATCAAGGAGAAATGCCGCAAAAAATGTGCCGAGACGCGGATTGTGAAAGAATCTTCTTGTGGGGCCTGGGGGCGATCGTTATTCCGGGGTTCAGCCATTCTAGGTTATTTGATCCTGAACACTCGGTACAGATGGATCAAGCTTTGAGCGCCCGTTCGTAGTGACCCGCTTTAGCGGGTCGGGCGCTCAGACCCGCTGAAGCGGGTCACCACGAACAAGGGATCGCAGCGGGCTGAGGCGCAGCCTCGCTCGTGTTAAGCGGCTGAGAAATTTCAGTTTGGCGGCGACAGATAGAGGGACAAGGTGTTTGCTCTCAAGATTCGTGAGCAACTCGCGAATCGAGCCTACTGAGTATAGGATCGAAAACGCGGTCGTGAGGGATTGGCAAATCGGTTCTCATCAAATAGACATCTTTCTCATTAAATAGGCGTCTTTCTCACGGTTTGGGCGTCTTTCTCAAGCCTCTTGCCTCAGGCAGCGCGTTGGTGAGAATCGATGTTCGAAATTGCATTTGCTTTTCTTCTTGCCGAAACTACTATCCTCGCGAACATATTAGGGTTAGAATAATCCATCCCGCCTTGTGCATCGGCTCGATTTTCACCGCCTGTTTTCGATTTCTTCCCGGCCATGGGTATCGTCATGACGCGAACGAGCGTTCTCTTGTTGATTGCCTTCATTGGTGGATCTAATTTCGTCCGCGCCGCCGAGGCTCCCGAGGCCATCGATTTCTTCGAGAAGAAGATCCGACCGGTACTCATCGAACATTGCTACTCCTGCCACTCCGCCGACGCGGCCAAGAACAAGAATCTGCGCGGCGGCCTGTATCTCGATACGCGCGAAGGCGTCCGCAAGGGGGGCGACAACGGCGTGGCCGTCATCGCCGGCAAGCCGAAAGAGAGCCTGCTCATCAAGGCCCTGCACTACGAAACCACCAAGATGCCGCCCAAGGCGAAGCTGCCGCCGGCCGTGATTGCCGACTTCGAAAAATGGGTGACGATGGGCGCTCCCGACCCGCGCGCGGGCTCGCCGTTGGTTGCCAAACGGCCGATCGACATCAACGTCGGCAAACAACACTGGGCGTTTCGGCCGTTGAGCAACCCGATGCCGCCGCAAGTCAAACAGGCCGCGCGGGTGCTGACGCCCGTGGATCGTTTCATCGTCGCGAAGCTGGAAGAGAAGGCACTGACCCTGAATGCTCCGCTCTCGGCCGAGAAGCTGATCCGCCGGGCGTATTTCGATCTCACCGGTCTGCCGCCCACGCCCGAAGAAATCGACGTGTTTCTCAAGGATTACGCGACGAAGCCGCAAGAGGCGTACGCCAAGGTGATCGATCGCCTGCTCGACTCGCCGCGCTTCGGCGAACGCTGGGCTCGCCATTGGCTCGATATCGTTCGCTTCGCGGAGAGCGGCGGCTACGAGTTTGACAAGGATCGTCCGGGGGCTTTCTACTATCGTGATTTCGTGATCAAGGCTTTCAATGCCGACATGCCGTTCGACGAGTTTCTCCGCCTGCAACTGGCCGGCGACCGCCTGAAGCCGACCGACTTTGAAACCGTGGCCGCGACCGGTTTTCTCGTCGCTGGGCCTTACCCGGGACAGACGACGGCCAAGACGCTGGAGCCGATCCGCTACGACCATCTCGACGATATGCTCTCCACCTTCGGCACCTCGATGCTCGGCCTGTCGATCGGTTGCGTCCGCTGCCACGAGCACAAGTACGACCCGATCCCGCAGCAGGATTACTATCACCTGCTCGCCTGTTTGAGCCGGACCGATTCCGTGGATGCAAAGTTCTCGGTCGAGAAGGAGATCCCCGCCTATACGAAAGCCAAAGCGGCATACGACAAGGAACACGCACCCCTGGCAGCGGCGCTCGAAAAGTTCGAGAAGAACGAGTTGCCCGGCCGCCTGCGCCGCTGGCACGAGTCTCAGAAATCCTTCTCTTTTTCGAGGGCGGCCATCGAACTGAAGTATCTGCTCGATAAAGCCAAAGCCCCGCTTACCCCTAAGGAATTGACGGCGGCGAGCAAGCCGTACCGCGTGCTCGATGCGGAGGCCAATCGCATCTACCAGGCCGCCGAAGATCACGCCAAGAAAGAACCAAAGCAGAATTTCTTGAACGTCTTCGCCGCGACTTCCGGTCGAGGCGGCGACGTTCACTATCTGATCCGCGGCGAGACGGACCGCAAGAACGGCGTCGCCAAACCGGGCTTCGTGCAGGTGCTGATGACCGGCGTGGAGCAAGAAAAACAATGGCTTGCCTATCAGCCGACCGCGACGAAGAAGGATCCCGTCGATCCACGCATCGGCCTGGCGGATTGGACGACCGACTCGAAGAATGGCGCGGGTCATCTGGTGGCACGCGTGATCGTCAATCGCCTCTGGCAGCATCATTTCGGCAAAGGCATCGTGCGAACGCCGAACGACTTCGGCACCCAGGGCGACCCGCCGACGCATCCCGAATTGCTCGATTTCCTGGCTTCCGAGTTAATTCGCAACGGCTGGAAGTTGAAACCGATCCATCGCTTGATGATGACCAGTGCCGTCTACATGCAAGCAGGCGAAGTTACCGAAGCCGGCACGCGCAGCGATCCGAACAATCTCCTCTGGTGGCGCGTGCCGCCGCGGCGGATAGAAGCCGAGTTGGTCCGCGATTCGCTGCTGGCCGTCAGCGGTACACTCGATCTAACCATGTACGGCCCCGGCTCGCTCGACGGCAATATTCTCCGTCGGAGCGTCTACCTGACCGTGAAACGCAGCCGGCTGATTCCGATGCTGCAAATTTTTGATGCCCCGGAACCGATTCAGGGCATCGGCGAGCGCCACACCACGACTGCGGCCACGCAATCGCTGGCCCTGATGAATTCGCCATTCGTCCGCCAGCGTGCGGAGAAGCTCGCGGCACGCGTGCTGCCGAAATCCCCGGCGGGTTTACCCCAGGCGATTGACTCAGCCTATCGCATCGCCCTCGGCCGCTTGCCGAGCGACATGGAACGCGAGCGGATGATCCGCTTCGTCGAATCGCAGACAGGCTCGAGCGCGGGAAGCAAGGCTCTCGACGGCCCGCTCGCGGATTGCTGCCAGGTGTTGTTGTGCTTGAATGAGTTTGTTTATGTGGATTGAGTGACTTCAATTGGCGAGCCGGCTCCCGTAAGGGGCCGGAGTCTTTGCGGGTAAAATTCACTCCGGCCCATTACGGGAGCCGGCTCGCCATGATATCTGTTTTCCAAGGTGACGCTCGTGAACATTCAAAATCCTCCTCTGCTCCCGCTGCAACGCCGTGAGTTCCTGCGCCGCACAGGTCTCGGCTGCGGGTCGCTGGCCCTCTCGTGGCTTCTTCAACAAGAAGCCCAGGCTGCGCCCGTGCGACCGTCGCACTTCGCGGGGAAAACGCAGGCGGTCATCTGGCTGTTCATGACCGGCGGGCCGTCGCAGGTCGACACCTTCGACTACAAGCCCGAATTGCAAAAGCGCGACGGACAAACGCTGGCGGGTGCCGATCCGAAGACCGGCTTCTTCACGACCAGCGGCAAGTGTCTGCGTTCGCCGTTCAAGTGGAAACAGCACGGCCAATCGGGCTCGTGGATCTCGGACGTCTTCTCGCGGGCGGCCGTGCACGCCGACGATCTCGCGTTCATTCACTCCTGCCATTCCACCGCGAACAACCACGCCCCGGCCTCGATGGAAATCAGCGGCGGCCTGGTGCGGCCCGGCTATCCGAGTCTGGGTGCATGGGTCACCTACGGCCTCGGTTCGATGAACGATAATCTCCCCGCGTTCGTGGTCATGCACGATGCCAAGCCGCGCGGCGACGACGGCATCTGGTCGCCTGGATTTCTGCCTAAGAGCTATCAGCCGTTGCTGCTCGACGCCCGCCAGAAAGAGGCGATTGCCAATCTCTCGCGTGGGGCGGGTTTCACCGATTCCCGGCAGCGGGCTCAACTCGATCTGCTCAAGGAAATGAACCTCGAACATCAGAAGAAACACGCGGCCGAGCCCGATCTGTCGGCCCGACTGCAATCGTTTGAACTGGCCTATCGCATGCAATCGGCCGCTCCGGAAGCGTTCGAAATCGAGAACGAGTCAGCGGCGACCAAGAAGCTCTACGGTCTGGACAACAAGGATTGCGGCTCGTTCGGCAAGCAGTGTCTGGTCGCCCGCCGTTTGGTCGAGCGGGGCGTCCGCTTCATCCAGATCTTCAGCCCGACCAACCGCATCTCGGGCGGCGCGGTCAACGACGTCCCGTGGGACGGCCACAGCGACATCGAGGTCAACCACCGCGATTGCGGCATGATGACTGATCAACCGTTCGCCGCGCTCTTGACCGATCTGAAGTCGCGCGGCATGCTCGACAACACGCTGGTCATCTTCGGCGGTGAGTTCGGCCGAACCTCGGACTCCCAAGGGGCCAAGGGCCGCGACCACAACCCGCAGGCCTACACGATCGCCATGGCCGGCGGCGGCATCAAGGGTGGTGTTCACTACGGTGCCACCGATGAATTCGGCTATAAGGCCGTGCAAGATCGGGTTGATGTCCACGATCTGCACGCCACGATTTTGCATCTCCTGGGAATCGACCACACCAAGCTGACCTATCGTTCCAATGGCCGCGATTTCCGGCTGACGGATCTGTCGGGGAATGTGATCAAGGAGATTTTGGCGTAGCACTTGAACCGAGCCCGAAGCGCTAGCAAGGGAGACTTTTCTCCCTTGCTAGCGCTTCGGGCTCGGCAGAAAAAAGTTCGGCTGCGATTCTATCGCGTTAGGAAACCCTCCCTGTGACCGGACGACCCTCGTCTACTCGCTACATCGTCCTCTTGGGCCTTTGCCTGGCGGCGGGGTTGGCTTACGTTCATCGTGGCTGCCTCGGCGTCGCCGACAGCAAGATTCGCGCGGACCTTGGCCTTTCCGTCCAGGATACCGCCTGGGCCGCGAGCATTTTCTTTTGGACCTATGCTTGTTTTCAGATCCCCACGGGCGTCCTGGTCGATCGCTGGGGAGCGCGAAAATCACTGCTGCTCTTCGGCATGCTCGGTGCTTTCACGGTGGCGCTCGGTGCCTCCACGCTCGTCCTCGGTGCCTCAGTCGGTTTCATCGTGTTGTTCACGAGCCGGGCGTTGATGGGTGTGGCCCAGGCGGGCTTGTTTCCAGCGTCCACGCGCTGTATCGCCACTTGGTTTCCGCTTCGTCGGAGAGCGTTCGCGGCGGGGACTTTGCAAGCCTGCATGTCGATTGGCGGGGCGGTTGGCGCGATCATCACCGGTCAGTTGCTATTGGCCGTCACCTGGCCGTGGGTCTTCGTCATTTTTGCGATTCCCGGCGTGATCTGGTCGCTGTGGTTTTTCTCCTGGTATCGCGATCGGCCTGCCGAGCACAAGTCCGTCAACGCCGCCGAGCTTGAATTGCTCAAGCCACCACCGAACGACGAAAACCACTTGAAAGCTACGGGCCCGACCCCCTGGCTGAAATTGCTAACCCGGCCCAAATTGCTTTGGGTTTCCTTCGCTCAGTACTTCCGCGCGGGTGCCAACGTTTTCTGGCTCTTTGGCTGCCCGACCTACTTGCAAAAAGTCTACGGCATCTCGACGGAGAACTCCGGGATGCTCACCAGTCTTCCGTTCCTCGGCGTGGTGCTCGGCAGCTTGTTCGGCGGCTGGCTTTCCGATCTGGTACTGGCGAAAACCGGCAGCAAGCGTTGGAGCCGGAACGGGGTCGCCAACGGCACCGCGGCGATCGGCATTGGTTTTTTCGTGCTTGCCTGGTTAATTCAGGCGGGTCCGTACGTGGCCATCGCTCTTCTGTTTCTGGCCGCCTTATTCACGGCACCAGGGAATCCGTGTTCCTACAGCGTCAGCATCGATATAGGCGGCCGCTACATGGCGGTGGCCTTCGGTGCTCTGAACATGCTCGGCAATTTCGGCTCGGCCACGTTCCCGCTCGTCGTGCCCCAGTGGGCCAACGCCTTCGGCTGGAGCAGCATCCCGCTGCTGATGGCGTTCGTCTACTTCCTCGGCTTTGTCTGCTGGTGTTTCGTCAATCCAAATGGGTTGATCCTGGATGCGAAGGAGTCCGCGCCAGCCCCCGAAAAACCGACGACTTGCGGCTAGTGCATAGCCACGCCTTCAAGCGAAAGTTCGTGATGGGGATTTGAGTCAATCGGCATTGGCAAGGCAGTCGTTCGATGCGAGACGTCCTCGAAACCAGAATTCAAGCTGTCGATAGAATCGAAATGGAACCTCCCCGCAATTGCGGGTAGCCATCCCTTGACTTCCCGCGACCCGCGCTCAGTCTAAACGCTACCCAACCATCAACCCCACCGGAGACCATCGGCCATGAGAATCTCTCCCTTGAGCGTTACCCTGAAATCGGCTATTGTCGGTTGCCTTCTATTCGCGGGCTCTGCCTGTGCGCAGGAGAAAGCACCGTCGCGGCGTGAAGCGATCCAGAAGGAATATGGCGCAACCGTCGAGATCAAGTTCGACCAGCCTTATGCCGGTAACACCAACCCGAAGCAGATGGTCGATCTTTACTTGCCGAAGAAGCGCGCCAGTGAGAAGCCGTTGCCGGTGGTCGTGTATATTCACGGCGGCGGTTGGAGTGGTGGTGATCGCATGGGTTATGGCTCGGCAGCGGCTCGACAGGCGAGTTCTGGGAACTACGCGGGTGTCGCCGTTGGTTATCGGCTCTCCGGCGAGGCGAAATGGCCCGCGCAAATCCACGATTGCAAGGCGGCCATTCGCTGGGTGCGTGGACATGCCAAGGAATACAATCTCGATCCCGATCGCATCGCCGTCGAGGGTGGCTCGGCGGGCGGGCACCTCGTTTCGCTGTTGGGACTTACGGCCGGCAATAAGGAACTCGAAGGCAACCTGGGCGAATTCACCAAACTCAGCAGCAAGGTGACCTGCGTGGTGAATCGCTGTGGCCCGACTGACATGACGAAGCCGTTGATGCAAGGAGATGCCGCCCTCAAAGACGACCCGGCCGTAACCGGCCTGCTCGGCGGCAGCATCAAGGACAAACTCGAAGCGGCCAAGCAGGCATCGCCTTTGACCTATGTCACCAAGGATGCCGCGCCGTTTCTGACGGCGCACGGCTCCAAAGACTTGCGCGTCAACTTCACAAATGCCACGAATATCGATGCCGCTTTGAAGAAAGCGGGGGCATCGTCGCTGCTCATCGAAGTGACCGATGGCGGCCACAGCATCGGCGGCGGTCCCGAACTCGAAAAACGTGTGCAGCAGTTTATCGACATGCACCTACGCGATATCAAGTCGGAGATTCCGACGACGCCGATCCCGACGGTGGCACCGGCGAAACCGGTAACGAAGTAAGCTATCTTGTGAAGCCGCGACGGGGAGGGTTTCCGGAGCGGAGCGAAATATGTGGAGCCGTTCCGACATTCACACCGCATCCTCGCCTATCACCTCGGCGAGGTTCCAGCCATTAGCGGCCGGAAAGGTTACGATTGCCAGTTCCGTTTCGTCGGCCGCTTGTTCGCGAGCCTCGGCGTAGGCGTCTGACAATACAGCCTCTGCATGGTTCCGGAGCGTGCGACTCTCAAACATTTGCCGCAACTCGCGCCGTTGCTCCCGGATCGTGCCGCTCCAAGTTCCAGAACGACGATCGGGCTGATACTCCCACTTCAACATGTGAGCCACAAGGATTACAAGTTGGCTGAACACTTCCCGTCGGTCTCGCTTGGACATGTCCGATAGATACTCGCTCAGGTTGCGGTGGTCCATTTCCGAAAGCCGGCCCTCAGCGGCTAGAACGGACATCGCTTCAAGCCACGCGGTTTCGTCTCGCTCGTAAAGTAACTCAAGCGGTAAAGGTTCTGCCGTCACCATCGATTTGCCCCTATCTATCCTGCTCGATTCATACTAATCGAGTCTATCTGATCCGTCGCTCGGCAACAATCGATTTCGTTCTCACCTTTAGCCCGAAACCACGTCCGTTTGTCGATTTCCAAGGCCGTATCCACTAATTCAGCATCAGACTCGGAGAAGCCCATGCCCGTTGATCAATTCGTCGGACGACGAAATTTCGTGAACCGGCTCGCCGATGTTCTTATCCGCGCTGATCGACGAAAGCTTGTGACGGCCAGGGAGCGGCAATCACTTCGAATCCAATAGAATGAAGTCTATCGTGACGAACCAGCAAGACAGGGAGACGCAACATGATCCGACTTCAGAAAATCCTCTTGCCGACTGACTTCAGCAATTTTTCGGCCGCCGCCACGAAATACGCTTGCGAGCTGGCAACGAGGTTTGATGCCGAACTGCACCTTCTGCATTCGCTGGAGAGCCATCTCGATTCGACGCCCGGCTTTACGATGGGGCTCGCCATACCGACGTACGTCAAGGAATCCAGGGTCGCTGCCGAGAAAGCAATGACCGGTGTTCTCGACCCGAATTGGTTGATCGGTCGAAAAGTGATCCACTCGATCGTGGAGGGATCGCCGAAAACGGAAATTATCCGCTATGCCATCAAGCATGATATCGACCTAATTGTACTTTCGACGCACGGTCGAACAGGTTTGTCGCACATGATTATGGGCAGCGTTGCCGAGAACGTGGTGCGTACCGCTCCTTGTCCGGTCCTCACCATCCGGCCTGAAGGACACCCTTTCAAAATGCCCGGGTGATTTTGGCTCGATGCCGCATTCGTGTTTCTGCGCCGGCAGACTTTATTTACGGCCGTTCCCACATAATTTGAGGAGAATCGACATGGCAACTTTCATCACGACGATCAAGTTCACCCAACAGGGTATCAAGGGCATTGACGAAACCACAAAGCGTGCGGCGGCTCTGAAAGCGGCTGGCAGGAAAATAGGCGCGAAAATCACGGACATCTACTGGACCATGGGCGATCACGATGGCGTGCTTATCTTTGAAGCCCCGGATGATGAGACGGCCACGACCTTGCTTCTGCACTTGGGGGCGTCTGGGAACGTCCACACAACGACCGTGCGAGCCTTCACCGCTGCCGAGATGGACAAGATTTTGACCAAAGTGCATGTCGGTTGAAAGTAAGCCGTTCAGAAATTGAGGCTTGGGAATTGGTGAACGGTGTCGCAAAGACCAACGCAATTGGTTATTCCACACGCGGAAAGCCCCGCACTGCCTGATCTTCGACGGCTCTGACGCTGAGAATTTGACAGAGATTCTTAGCCAACGCAAAATCGAGGTCAAACCATGAATCGACTCTGAATCACCACTACCCTACGCGAAGTTCGATTCGTCAAATTGACTGGATAGCGTAAATTGGAATGTACACCTCTTCGAAACGGCATTGAAGCTCAACGAAGATGATCCGTTCCCGGCAAGATAAGTGGCGGAAGCGGAGAGATAGTGATGCTTTCAGCAACTGATTATTTTGCAAGGGAATGACAACATGGTCGAGAAAACGAACCCGGCGGGAAAGAAAACCGCTGCGGCCCGGATGATGTCCCAGAGTATCCCCGCCGCTCCCAAGCCGGAGAAGAAGCCGACTCGAACTCAGGCAAAAGGGCCCGGACGCGGAAAGCTCGGGGGTCGGTAGTCGTGGCCCCGTATTCATAAAAGGCCGTCGATAACGATCTGATCATGGCAGCGATGACATGTCAAAGGCGTCCCCTGCAATCATTCAGGTCCGAGCCAAATTTGCCTTTCGGCCGCGGTCAGCCTAACGCCCGATGTCGAAAATTGCTAATCGCCTTGATTCATTCCGCTTTGTTGCTGAAGAAAAGTCAATTCATACGATAAAGTGAACACTTGGCTGTCGCGGAGAGAAAGGTGATTTGTGAGAATATCCCTTGTACCCTCATCGACTTCTTCCGAGAACCAGCTTCAGTTCTTGACTTCCTATCTCATTAACGACACGATTGCGCTCGATGCGGGAAGCATCGGTTTTTATCGCACGCCGCGCGAGCAGGCGCGGGTTAAGCATGTATTGATCTCACACACACACATGGATCATGTCGCGTCGTTGCCGATCTTCCTGGAGAACATCTTCAATTTAAGCTCCCCATGCGTGACCATCCACGGAAGCGAAGCAGTCCTGGAGACTCTTCAACGCGATCTGTTCAACAACCGCTTGTGGCCCGATTTCATTTCCCTGGCACCGAACGGGGTTCGCTTCTTGAATCTTTCCACGCTCAGGCCGGGCGTGCCGATCGAGCTTGATGGCTTGAAAATTACTCCCATTCCGGTCGACCATGTCGTACCAACACTTGGCTTTCTCATCGAAGACGACAAGGCGGCGGTACTCATCCCGTCCGACACTGGGCCGACGGAAGAGATCTGGCAACGAGCCAACCAGGCAGCCAATCTCAAGGCGGTCTTTCTGGAAAGCTGCTTTCCCAATTCGATGGCAGGATTGGCCGAGATTTCCAAACATCTCACGCCGGAGAAGTTTTTCCGCGAAGTCAAGAAATTGAAACTGCCGGCGGCTCTGCTCGCCGTCCATATCAAGCCGCTCTTCCGCGACCAAATCGTCCAGGAGCTTCAATCGCTCGGTCTGAAGAACCTAGGCATCGCGCGAATGGGCTTTGAGTACGTGCTTTGAGGAAATCGAACCGGACCGCACCAATGAAAATCCCCGTGGAACCCCCCGTCGTTGAACGTCGCGACGAAACCGACCTACGCGAATATCAGGAAACGGCCGACGCCCAGCACGAGGCATTACGGAAGCAATCGCTCGATGCCGAGCACCGCTTACAGCAGGCTCTCGCAATCACCTCTTTCGAACATCAGCAGTTACGGGCGACAATCGACGAATTGCGGCGAGGCCTGGAGGCAGCGAAGGTCGATCGCGACCAGACCGTCGAACGATGGGTCACACACACTGGCAAAGAAATCACTCAATTTCAAAGTGCCATCCGCGCCTTGCGAACCGAACTGGAGCGGGCTCAGACCGAACGGGAGTCTGCCGTACATCGGGCTGTTTCCGAAGCGACCGCCGAGACCGCTCACCTCAAGGCCACTGTGGCCGCTCTACGCGAGGAACTGGAGTCGGGGCGGGCCAATGCCGACATCCAGTTGCGTAAGGCGCTGCAAACCGCCCAAAGCGAAAATGTTCAACTTCAGGCTGGTCTTAGCGCATTGCGCGACCGCCTGGAACAGGATCAAAAACGGGTGGAAGAGGAACGACGGACGGCGGCCTTCCGGCATCGGGAGGAGGTTCAGCACCTCCAAGATCACGTTATCGCGTTACGTCAGCAACTGGAGCGAGCCAATGGGAACGACGAATAGTAAGGCCGAACGCGTGACGTCCGATCAAGCCACGCTGCTACTCGCGGTTATTGACCGGCTAGCCTCGCTTTCCTCGCTTGACGACCAGCTAGCCGCATTGGTCGAGATCATCACCAAAGCGATCGGGGCCGATCGAAGCAGCATCTTCCTGCACGACGATTTGACAGGCGAACTCTACGGCCGCGTCACTCAGGGCAACCTCATCTCTGAAATTCGCGTACCTGACACGGTCGGCATCATCGGCCACGTTTTCACCAGCGGTCAGAACCTGCTCACCATCGACCCCTACTCCGAACCCCACTTCAACCCCAGTGTCGATGAATTGACCGGCTACAAGACCAAGAGCATACTTTGCGTGCCCGTCCGCACCCGCCGCGGCGATGTTCTTGGTGTGGCCCAGTCGCTCAACAAAAAAGTCGGCCGGTTCACCAAAAGCGACCTGGCCATCCTCGAAGCGATTCTGCAGAAGGCGTCGATTGTCCTCAACAGCAGTTTGTTTGCCGTCAAGATGCTGGACAACCAACGCAAGGAGGCGGAATTTCTCAACGTAGTTTCGGAAATCTCGTCCGAGATCCAGCTCGGCCCGTTGCTCAAGATGATTATTCAGATGGTCACGCGGATGCTCAATGCCGAGCGTTCCACGCTTTTTCTTCACGACGAGAAGACCGGCGAACTGTACACCGAGGTTGCCGAAGGCGTCACCGCCGGACGCATTCGCTTCCCCAACGACCGGGGGATCGCCGGTGCCGTATTCCAGACCGGCGAGACGATTAACATTCCGTATGCGTATGCCGACCTGCGTTTCAACCCCGCGTTCGACAAGCGAAACAATTTTTTCACCCGCTCGCTCTTGTGTGTGCCGGTCAGCAACAAGGCCGGCAAGGTGATCGGCGTCACTCAGGTGCTGAATAAGATCGGCGGGGCATTCAACAAGGACGACGAAGTTCGCCTCAAAGCGTTTACAGCCCAGATTTCCATCGCCTTGGAAAACGCTCAGTTGTTCGAGGACATTCAGAACATCAAGAATTACAACGAAAGCGTCCTTGAAAGTATGTCGAACGGTGTCGTCACGTTCGACGCGGCCGGCAAGATAGTCACCTGTAATGAGGCGGGGTTGCGTATTCTCGGCGTCAAGCAGGAAGCGATTTTCGGCAAGACGGCCGAAGAGTTCTTCACCGGTGATAACGCCTGGGTGGCGCAGAGTGTTCGCAAGGTGGAGAAAGATCGAGTGCCAGCGATCACAATGGATGCCGAATTCGCCGTAGGCAATGAGCGCCGATCGGTCAACGTTTCGACTCTGCCGCTGACGAGCAACAAGGGCGGCACGCTTGGCTCGATGGCACTCATTGAGGATGTCAGCAACGAGAAACGCATGAAAGCGACGATGTCGCGTTACATGGACCCAGGCCTGGCGAACCAACTCCTTCAAGCGGGCGAGGAGATTCTCGGCGGCCAAACCAAAGAAGCAACTGTCCTGTTCGCCGACGTACGCAGCTTCACCACGTTGACGGAGCAACTCGGAGCGCACGGAACCGTCGCGCTGCTGAACGAGTATTTCACGCTCATGGTCGAGTGCATCCAGAAACAAGGCGGGATGCTCGACAAATTCATCGGCGACGCGATGATGGCTGTCTTCGGTACGCCCTTGGCACACGACGACGACGCGGATCGTGCAGTGCGCGCGGCCATGGCGATGATGCGCGAACTGGGAGCGTTCAACCAGCGTCGCGCGGCGAGCGGGCTGAAGCCAATCGACATCGGTATCGGCCTTTGCACCGATCATGTGGTGGTCGGCAACATCGGCTCGCCGAAGCGAATGGATTACACGGTGATCGGCGACGGCGTGAATCTGGCCGCTCGATTGGAGAGCGCCTGCAAGCAGTACGGCGTTCACATTTTGATCAGTCAATCGACGCTGGACCATCTGCGCGGCACCTACCGGACGCGCGAAATCGATGCGGTGGTAGTGAAGGGGAAGAACGAGCCCGTGCGGGTACACGAAGTACTCGACTACCACACGGAGCAGAGTTTTCCTCGGATGATCGAAGTGGTGCAACATTTCCGCGACGGAATCGAACTCTATCGCGCCCGCAACTGGGAGTCGGCGGCACTAGAATTCGAACAGGGATTGCGAATTCATCCAAGCGATAAGCCATCGCGTCTCTACGCCGAACGCTGCAAACACTACCGCGAAAACCCGCCGCCGGCGGACTGGAAAGGTGTTTGGGTAATGGAGGAAAAGTGAGCGATGTCTTGTAGCGGAGCGGGGCATTCTCTCACCATGCGCGATCGGCCCTGCGAAAGCAGGGATTATAAGCGGCCTTGCCAGTCTCTCCCTTTATTGCCCTTCTCGGAAGTTTGGCGTCCCTTTCGACGGGAGAATCGTAGCACTGCATCGAGGAATCCAACCATGATTGTGACCGACTCCGTTGCCGACATTGCCACACCCACCGGTCCGATGAGGACATATTTCTACTCTCCGGCCGAGGCGAGAAGACCTCCAGTTCCGCGACCAGGGCTGGTGCTTTACTCTGAAATCTTCCAGCAGACACCCCCGGTACGTCGGCTCGCGATTGCGTTCGCCAGTCTGGGCTACCTCGTTGCGGTCCCGGAAGTTTATCACGCTCATGAACCCGCCGGGTGTGTACTTGGGTACGACGACGCTGGGAAAAATCGTGGCAACGAGTTGAAACAGATCATTCCGATGTCCGACTTCGACGCGGACGCTCGCGCAATGGTGGACGGCCTACTGAAGTATCCGGGTTGTAATGGTCGCGTTGGTGCCGTCGGCATCTGCCTCGGCGGGCACCTTGCCTTTCGCGCCGCGTTGTTGCCGGAAGTCCACGCGACCATGTGCTGCTACCCAACTGACCTGCACACTGGCACACTCGGCAAAGGCGGAGGGGCTGATTCGCTTTCCAGAGCGAAGGAAATTCGCGGCGAACTGATGATGGTGTTCGGGCGGCAGGACCCGCACGTTCCGAAGGAAGGTCGAAAGGCGATTTACAACGCGCTCGACGCAGCCGGTGTCTGGTTCACCTGGCACGAATTCAATGCCGCCCACGCGTTCCTGCGCGATGAAGGCGAGCGTTACGATCCCGCCGCCTCGCGGCTAACGCTTGGGCTGGCAGCCGACATGTTCAGGAGGGCAATGTCGTAGTTCGTGATTGCATCACTCCGCGATGTTTCATTCTAACATTTTCGGATTTTTCGAGTGAACTCAGAGAATCGGACTGACTGACGATCGGGATTGGCGGTTTGGTTTTGCGTTCCGCTTGAGTGAATGATCTAATACCACTATCCCATTTGGCGAGCCAGGTCGCGTGAGCGCCTGAAGAACTCGAAGCAAAGACTCCGGCCGCGAGCCGGCTCGCCGTTCCTACAGGAGAACAACATGACCGAGCAGAACCTTGATCGCCGTGGATTTCTTCAGACCGCCGCCGCGGGTGTTGTTCTCGGTGCGCCCTCGTTCATTCGTGCCCGCAACGCGAATGAAAAGCTGAACATCGCGATCATCGGTGCGGGCGGCCGGGGCGCGGCGAACCTGAAAGGGGTCGTTTCGGAGAATATCGTCGCTCTCTGCGATGTATCGAGCGACGCCGTCGCGACAGCGGCCAAAGTCCATCCGAAGGCCCGGCACTTCACGGACTTCCGCAAGCTTTTCGACAACTCGAAAGAGTTCGACGCCGTCGTCGTCAGCACCTGCGAGCACACGCACGCTTTCGCCACGCTGGCGGCCTTGCAGTTGAACAAGCACGTCTATTGCGAGAAGCCGCTGACCCACAATATCTGGGAAGCCCGCGTCATCCGTGAGGCGGCCGCCAAGACCAAACTCGCCACGCAGATGGGCACGCAGATTCACGCGACCGACAACTATCGGCGGGTCGTCGAATTGATCCAGACCGGCGCGATCGGCCCGGTGCGCGAAGCACACGTCTGGGTCTCCCGAGCCTGGGGCCTGCAATCGGCCGAGGATTCGAAGAAGCACAACGACATTGTCCACGTCACCGAAAAGCCAACCGAAAACGTGCCAGTGCCTGCCGGCCTCGATTGGGATCTCTGGCTCGGGCCAGCGCAGCCGCGGCCGTTCAGCGCAGTCTATGTTCCCGGCCCCAAGTGGTATCGCTGGTGGGAATTCGGTAACGGCACCATGTCGGACCTAGGCAGCCACTGGAACGACCTGCCGTTCTGGGCCCTGAAACTGAAAGCACCGCTCACCGTGGAAGCGACCGGCCCGACGCCGCACCCGGAAATCGCGCCGGCGTCCATGCAGGCGACGTATCTCTTCCCCGCGCGCGGTGACATGCCCGAAGTAAAGCTCACTTGGAATCAAGGCACCTACAAGCCGACGGCCTGGACCGAGGGCAAGATTCCCAACTGGCCGAGCGGCGTGCTGTTCATCGGCGACAAGGGGATGCTCCTTTCCGATTACGGCAAGCACGTGCTGCTACCAGAAAAGCAATTCGCCGACTTCAAACGCCCTGAGCCTTTCATCGCCAAATCGCTCGGCCACTACGCGGAATGGATCCACGCCTGCAAGACTGAA
This sequence comes from Planctomycetota bacterium, assembly GCA_021413475.1. Lineage (GTDB taxonomy): Bacteria > Planctomycetota > Planctomycetia > Gemmatales > Gemmataceae > JAIOQJ01. Next base: position 16,201 of record JAIOQJ010000106.1, read on the forward strand.
ACCCCAACGACGTGCAACTTCGAATACGCCGGCTGGCTCACCGAATCGAACCACCTGGGGAACGTGGCGTTCCGCGCTGGCAAGAAACTAGAGTGGGACCCCGTGACCATGAAAGCAAAAGGCTGCCCCGAGGCCGATGCGTTTATTAAGCGGACGTATCGGAAAGGGTGGTCGTTAGTCTGATCGTTTAGCCGTTCCTCGAAGGGTTTCCGGAGAGGAGCGCGAAAGCAAGTTCTCTCATTCGAGGTGCCCTCATGTACCGTATCGCAGCGATCGGCATCGTGATCATGCTCAGTGCGGCCGCGTGTCAAAAAAAGACAGCTCCGCCGCCGAAGGAGAACGTCGCTCCCAAGATCGTGGAGGAACCCCCGAAGAGGGATTCGCCGCCGAAGACGGAATCCCCGGCCACACCTGCCAAGGCGGGTGAACTGATCGTGATCGATCTCCTCGAATTGAACGAGGACCAGTTTCCAAATGAACTGGCGCGGATGCAAGGGTCGCTCGACACCTCCGGCATCCGCGTCACCCCGCAAGGGGTATTCATGACCGCGGCCATTGCCGAGGAGACCGATGCCGTCGCATTGCAAAAGCGCGGTATCGAACCGGGTTCGGCCAAACTTGCACCAGGTAAGGCCAAGGTTCTCGTCGTCTACCGTTCGCAATACCAGGGCAAAGGTCGGCAGTGGTCGAGCGTCACCTATCACTTTTTTCCTGAGCTACCGGCCAAGATCGATCTGAAGCCCGCGGTGGTCGGCGACACTTTCAAACACGATCTCACCCGCGACGGACCATTCGAACTGGCAATTCTCAAGATTCGCCTGTTTCCCGCGGGGAGGACGGTGATGACGACAATGCTCTACCTCGACACACTCCTTAAAGATGGAGGCATCGCTTCGTCGTACTTCGGCGATCTTACGGTCATTCCGCGCGACAAGCCAATCGAACTCTCCCGTGAAGAGAAGCCGATCAAGATCGTCCAATTGGCCGTGACGGCCGAGCCGCTCGACGGCGAACCGAAATCGGCACCGATCGAGGTGATCCCGAAACGGGAACAACAGCAGAACTTCAAAACCACGGTCTCGGCCCAATCACACGGCTCCAAACCGATCTTCATTCTTCCGGAACCGAAACCTCTCGAAGCCAAGGGAGAGATGCCATGAAATGCCGCACGTCATTTCTCGTCAGTGCCCTGGTTCTGCTCGCTTCCGCTCCTCTGCATTCTCAGGAGCCGTTGAAGTGCCGTTATTTTCCGTCGGATCATTTCGTGATCGTGTGTCTCGATAAAGACTTGAACGATGGACTTATCGAGGCGAAGCACCTGCGCGCGACGTCGGCAATTTTCGAGCGTGCTTACGACGCACTTGTGACGGGGCCGAATCTCAAGAAGCCGTTCGAAGGCAAGACGCGAACGCTGGTCATGATCTACGACTGGTCGGAACCGAACCGATACCCGAACGTGAAGAACATCACGGCGCTGGGATTCGCGAACTTGGAAGGGACAATCAATCTCAAGCTCGAACACTATGGCAAGGCGGGTGAGGACATCCCGCCGGAACGTCTGATGCAAGTGGCCACTCACGAATTCTTTCACATCGTGCAAAATTCGTACGATTCAAAAGGCCACGGTATCTATCGCTGGTTGCGCGAAGGGACGGCCGATTGGGCCGTACGCGCCGCCTATCCGGCGCTCGACCTGAAGGGTTCCGAGAACCGTTTCTTTGGCGAAGAAGAACGATTTCTCGAACGGACTCATCTCCCGATCGACTTTTACGAAAAAGGAAACGACTCTGGTCCGGCAGGTCCCGGGCATCCTTATGGCACTTCTTTGTTGTTCCGCTTTTTAGGAAAGCACCACGGCGGTACGGCACTCTTGAAGCGAATAACGGAAGAGTTTGGCGAGGAAGCGAAGCTCTACGGCAAGATCAAATACCACCCGCTGACGGTCGTCGCCAAAAGCCTGAACAAGAAAGGGCCGGACGACCCGGAGTTTCGCGAGATTTACGATCGCTTCGCGGTCGCCTGCGCCTTGGGCAAGAACGCCCCGGTGGAACGCCTGCCCGACACCGTTAAGGATCGCCCGGATGGGTTTGAATCGCAAGCCTTCGGCCGCGGCTCGGATAAGATCGCGAGCAAATGGGACCGCCATCATTCCACGCTCGCCCTGCTTCCGGCCTTGGCAATCTATTCGGTGGCCGGCGGAATTAAGACGGTTTCGAACGACCCGTTGGCAGCCTTCGCCGGAAATTTGCTAAACAATGCGGCCGACGACGTCACCATCGGACGCGGCGGCTTCCGTTGCTTCACGATCGTGCAACCCCACGAACGCGGCGAGACCAAGACGAACCTGCCGCCTGATAGCACGCTCCTGATCGAAGTGCAGGCCGCGACGGACGCCCTCTCCGTACAAGGGTTGATCCGCGATACGCCCGACGGCCCGGTGCGAATCGTCAAGGCCGGCTACGATCCCGGCAACAAGCGTTACTTGCTACGTGTGCCGAAATTCGAAACGATCGCGGCGTATTCGGGTGCCGCCAACGCGCCCGGATCGATGTTGCTGGTCGTCACCCGTTACTCGGGCGAAACCGATACGATGGACCCCTTCCCCGTCTACATCACGTTGGCCGAGCCGCCCGTAGTCAAGGAGGTGCGGGTCATTCAGGGTGACAAAATCAAGCAACTCATCCACTGGGCCGAAAAACGCGACGACCAGGGCGTCCTTTTTGCTCGCGTGAAGGCGTTTCCCGTCAAGGAAAAGCTGGACGACGCGGTTGATGCCAAACTGGAATTCGACGTCTCGGCCCCGATCGCCGCTCCAAAAGACAAACCGTTGGCCAGCATCGACGACTTCACGCTGGAGATGACATCCAAAAACGACGGCCTGACCTGGAGCGGCACGATCCCGGCCAAGTATTTGAAGGGGCCGGAACACTCCATCCGAATTCGAGGCGAGGCGTCGCCCAAGGGGGCTCGCTTCAAGCTGCCGATTGATGAAAACCCGGCGACGGTGGCGCGACCACTTGGTGCCAATTGGCAAGATTATGACCGGAGCGAGAACGGGATGGTCGTCGATATCGGTCAGACCGAAAGCCCTAAGTCTCCGATCAAGATTTCGCTTCTCTTCCCACCGGAGGGAGCCATCGAGGAACATCTGAGAATTCAATCGCCCCTCTTTCAGGAGTTGAAGAAGAAGCCGAATTCGCGAATTAACGCGGCGATCTTCGGCGCGATCACGGCCGACGGGCCGTTCAAGCGGCAAGTGACGAGCGTGACCATCAAGGCCTCGACGACGTCGAAACTCAATCGGGATGGAACCGGCAACGCTTGGGTCGATGATGAAACCTATCAGGCGAGTTTCTCGCCGTCGGAAATCCGCGTCCTTCGCGATGCGGACGGCAAGATTACGGGATCGCATAAGGGGCCGATTTGGTACCAAGTTCGTTTCACGTATTTCACGGGCGAACCGATGGATCGGGGTACGCCGGCCGGCGAAAGCAATGTGGTGGGACCCGAAGCGGCGATCATCCGTGTTTTGAGCGAATCGAAAGACGGGCGGTATAAGCTCGACCCAAGAAGCAACGGATACAACCTTCCGCTAGCGGTTCGACTCGGATACATCGGCAATGGGACCGAACCGATCCGCTTCAAGGTCGCATTCGCTGGGCAAACTCGCTACGCGTTGATGCCCGCCGGGAGTATCTCGACATCGCTGGCCCTTCCATTTCTCGCTCCTCCATTTCCCGACGTGTCGATCACGGCTGAGATGGGCGGTAAGGCATACCAGGGGACCGCGTCGTTTATCAACGACCCAAAGGACGAGGAAGCGTTTCGAACCGCCGGAATGAAGTTTGCCGATCAGATCGCGACAAATCGGGCGAAACGCACCGCGGATGAACCGGCAAATGCGACGCGTTTCCAACAGGTTTTGAAGGATCAGCAAGAGAAACTTGAGACGCTCAAGGCCAATCCAAAATCGAAGCCAGAGGATATCGAGCGTGCGACGCAAGATGTCGCCCGTGCGATGAATTCGTCCAAAATAGCACCAGTGAACGAGGAACTGAAGCGGTGCATGGAAGACCGCGACCTGGCACTCGCCAAGCGCGACTTCGCGCGCGTGGTCCAGGGCTATCAGAAGGAACTCGAGATTCGCGAGCGTCTCAAGCCTCTCGCCTTGATCGCGTTCGGACCGAGCAGCGCCCGGGACTACGATGAGGACATGCAATTCGAAATTCAGTCGAAAATCGCCAATGCCGCCCACGACATGGGCGACCTCCAAGCGTTCCGCACTGCGATATTGGCCATTTCGAATCTTCGTCCGAAGCTTCAGTTGAAAGACCCAAAGACGGTCGCTCTTTCGACAGCCAGCGATAAAAAGCGGCTGGCCGATGCGATCGTTCTCTTCACCGGAGAAACAACCGAGGCCAAGCAATTGGTGCTTCAAGCGAAGGGCCTGTATGAGCAATTCACCAAGCTGGTGGCCGAGGGATTGACGGTGGGGCAAATCCCGCTTTTGCCCGGTTTCTCGTGAGCCGCCCTGTGAGGCAAGCTGCTAGCTTGCCCGGAATTTTCCACGAGCAAGTTGGCAGCTTGCTCCACAAAATTGGTCCCTGTGGGGCAAGCTGCTAGCTTGCACGGAATTTTCCACGAGCAAGCTGGCAGCTTGCTCCACATAGCAGAAACTGGCAGATTCGGCGATTTGGCACGCGATATGCAATTTCCCCCCAGAAAAGTGTTGACACGCCCCCGAACTTCGCCTAGCCTAATTCGGTTCGCTTGTTTTTCTCTCCTACCCGACTGCGCGCCCAATTGTTTGAACTTACCCACGCATGATGCGGACCTTCGGATTGGAACAAAGCTTCCCACCACGGGGTTCCGTTGAACTTTTTGCCTTCCGTTGATGAATCCAAAACCGCTCGCGGTTTCGTGCCTCTTTCTGCTCACAAGGAGTTCCCTTAGCCATGATGCCTATTAGCTGCGATTCGATACCCGCTCGCCGTCCTAGCCGGCGTACTTTCATGACCGTTGGTGCCCTCACCGGCTTCGGCGTTTCCCTCGAAGGCATTCTCCGCCAGCAGTCCGCTCGGGGTGAGCAAAAGCACTATGTCAGCAAGGAAGGCACCGCCAAGTCGGTGATCCACATTTACCTGCCAGGCGGCTCGGCTCACCAAGACACCTTCGACCCGAAGCCAAACGCTCCGATCGAATATCGCGGTGAGATTGGCGTCACCAAGACCAAACTCGACGGCGTTTTCTTCAGCGAACACCTGAAGAAAACGGCCGAAATCGCGGACAAGATCGCCGTCTGCCGCTCGATGACCCACGGCGAAGCCGCTCACGAACGCGGCACGCACAACATGTTCACCGGTTA
>JAIOQJ010000445.1 GCA_021413475.1 Planctomycetota bacterium
GGATGGTGAGTTCAGTTGCCTGGATTCCGGGACTGGTTGTTTTGATGGTAACGGGACCGATGAAACCACTATCACGGGCGATCTTGATTGGGAATCGGTTCGACCCACCTTGATAAACGCTGACGGCGGACGAAACGCCAATCTGCAACGGAGGCCCCTTCTTCTCCACCTTGCGCGGAGTCAGGGCCGCGAACAAGAGTTCACCGAAGAGTAGCGCTCCGAGCAACCCGCCTGTCGCGCCGTAGATACTGAAGAGCCAGATTTTCGGAAGGAGGCGATTGAAACGCAACAGCAGGGCTTTCATGGCGTTCCTCGACCGCGTTCTTGGTAGCTAATTGATTGATGAAAGCGTATTTTCCGGCGTGGGAACTTGGATTGCAAGGGGATTGGGTTTCGCATGCCAAATTCGCTTGCTGCCGCCCCCCGGGTACGATAATCTACTATGTGTAATCTCCCTCCCCGCCCATCGGCTTTTGATCTCTCCTTTCGAGCCGTTTCCGCCTCCTATTTCGAGGTTGTGCATGCCGCGTCTCTCTTTGCGATATTTCATTCTCTTCCCGCTGTTACTTGGTGCGTCCCCGGCATGGGCGGAAGAAGAGGTTCCTTCGTACCTCAACGAGATCATGCCGATTTTGACGCGGCAAGGGTGCAATCAGGGTTCCTGTCACGGCAAAGGTGCTGGGCAAAACGGCTTCCGCCTGTCACTACGCGGTTACGCCCCCGACACCGACCATCGCTGGATCACCCGCGAATTTGCCGCGCGGCGGATCGTGCCGACCGTGCCCGAAGATAGCCTGATGCTGCGCAAGCCGACCGGTTCGTCGCCGCATGAAGGGGGCCGCATTTTCGATTCTGCGAGCCGCGAGTATCAGACGATTCTTAACTGGATCAAGGCGGGCGCTCCTGGTCCGAAGAAAGATGACGCGAAACTGCTGAGCCTCGAACTCGAACCAAAAGGCCGTCTCGCGAAGGTGGGGGAAGAATTCCAGATCAAGGCCGTCGGGGAATTTAGCGACGGCTCGAAGCGCGACGTCACCTGGCTGACCCGTTTCGATTCCAACGATGCCGGCCTTGTCTCTGTTACGCCCGGCGGATTCGTGAAAGCGTTACGGAATGGCGAGACGGCAATCCGCGCCAGTTTTCAGACCGAAGTCGGCGTGACGATCGTCACCGTGCCGTACACCCACGAGATCGCGTTCGAGCGTTTCAAACCGCGGAACAACTTCATCGACGATGCCGCCTACCGGAAACTGGCCCAACTCCGCATCGAACCCGCGGAATTGAGCAACGATGAGGAATTCATCCGCCGGGCCTTCATCGATACCATCGGCACGCTGCCAACGGCCACCGAAGTTCGCGAGTTTCTCGCCAGCGAGGAATCGACCAAGCGAGCTAAGTTGATTGACCAGCTTCTCGAACGGTCCGAATTCGTCGATTACTGGGCGCTGCAACTCAGCGATCTGCTCCAGAACCGCAAGGAACGCGATCACGACGTCCGCGGCACCAAGGGCGTGCGTTCCTTCCACGAATGGCTGCGCAAGCAAGTGGCCGTCAATCGCCCCTGGGACGAACTGGCCCGTGAGGTGTTGACGTCGCGCGGCCTGGCGAGCGCCAATCCCGCCATCGGCTATTACATCGTCACGGTCGGCGAGCAGCGCGAGGTCGAGAAATCCGAAGTGGTCGGCTCCGTCGCCCAGGCGTTTCTCGGCACACGGATCGGTTGCTCGCAGTGCCATAATCACCCGCTGGAACGCTACACGCAGGATGATTACTACCACTTCGCCGGCTTCTTTTCCCGAATTAAGATGGACCGCAAAGAGTCGAAAATGGGCGGCGTGACGGCCCTTGCGCTCACCGACCTGGATCCCAAAAAGAAAAATGAAGTCGGCGTCCGTCAGCCGCGCACCGGTCAATTCCTCGCGCCCCGGCCGCTCGACCGTTCCGACGTTGAATTCAACACGAACGAAGATCCACGCGTCAAGCTGGCCGCCTGGATGACCGATCCCAAAAATGAGGCCTTCAGCGGGGCAATGGTCAATCGCGTCTGGAAACATTTCCTCGGCACCGGCCTGGTTGAACCCGTGGACGATCTGCGTGCCACCAACCCGCCCTCGAACCCGGAACTGTGGAAGGCCCTCAATCGCGAATTCGTTGAACACAAGTACGACCTGAAGCACTTGATGCGGCAGATTCTCAACTCGCGAATCTATCAACTGACGAGCACCACCGCGCCGGGCAACGAGACCGACACGCGTTTCTATTCGCACTATTACGCCCGTCGTTTGCCTGCTGAAGTGCTGCTTGACGCGATCAGCGAATGCACCGGCATCCCCGACACGTTTCCCGGCTATCCGCTGGGCCTGCGAGCGATTCAGCTTCCGGACCCGACTTTGAAGTCGTACTTCCTGACGCTCTTCGGCCGTTCGGAACGCGTGACGGCCTGCGCCTGCGAACGCATGGGAGACGTGACCATGCCGCAATTGCTCCACCTGCAAAACGGCGAGAGCATCGTGCAGCGAAACCGCGACGCGGAGTCGCGCCTGTCGAAATGGCTCAAGGTTCAAAAAGACGACCAAATCCTGATGGAGGAAATGTTCCTGACCGCCTTCGCCCGCCGACCCAGCGAAGCTGAGAAAGCAACGGTGAACAAGCTCTTGGCTGCCGGCGAACCGCGCGACGAAGTGTTCCGCGATTTGTATTGGGCGCTGTTGAACTCGAAGAACTTTGCGTTCAATCATTGAGCATGAGAAATCGCTAGGCACACCATGAAAGCCCTTGGCTTCGTCCTTCGATTGGCAATTGGCGTGATTCTTGGTGCGATCCCGGGCATCGTTTTCTTGTTGGCCGGAGAAGAACGGCAGGGATTGGGCTTGGTCGCGATTGGCGGACTTCTGGGGTTCGTGTGTGCCTTGACTCCTTACTTCTATCACACGACGTCTTGGCACCTAACTCAACGCGGATTTTTGCTCTTCGTCAAGACAATGTTGGGATACAACTTGCCCGGCGGCGACAAATTGGTCGCGATGGAAGACATCGAATTTGACGCACGTGGAATTGGAACGAATCACGCCCGGTTCGAAATGCTGAAGGGAATCGGCGGGCGGTACGGCTTCTTGGTTGGGTTGCCAGCAGGTTTGATTGCGGCGCATTATTTTCCATTATGATAAGGAATCACTCTGGGGTGAACGGATACTTCGATTCCTGATTGTCTTGGGCGTTGCGTTGGTTTTTTCTGTTATCGGCGAAGCGATCGCATGTCTGACAATGCCTGGTGTTCATCGAAGGAACATCATCATCGGCACCCTTTTCGGATCGCTCGTTGGCATGGGCCTCGCCTTCGCGACTTCCGAAGGCAGCAAGATTTCTGAAGAGGCCCAGTACGGCACACTCGTTAGCCTTTTCGGGATGATCGGAATGTGGGTGGGAATTCACGCGGACCGAAAACCAGGGGACTTTTGGGATTAGCTTCTCCAGCGAAAAGGTTCAACACGATGCCTGAGCTTGCTTCCCCCAGTGTGCTTGCCTTTGCCGGTTGCAACGGTGCCGGGAAGTCGACAAGTGCGGAAGTCATGCTTCCAAGTTACGCCGGCATTGAGACGTTTGTGAATGCCGACATCATCGCCCGCGGCTTGTCGGCATTCAATCCCGAGGGGATGGCGATCTCCGCCGCTCGACTCATGCTGGCACGTTTGGAAGAACTGGCAGCCAAGCGGGCGAACTTCGCATTCGAAACGACGCTGTCGGGCAAGACCTATGTTCCGTGGCTCAAGGATTTGCGTTCCCAGGGTTACCGATTCCATTTGATGTACATGTGGCTGGATTCACCAGAACTGGCTATCCGCCGTGTTGCCGAGCGTGTGAGCAAGGGCGGCCATCATATACCTGAGGAGACGATCCGACGGCGCTACGTCGCCAGCATTCGCAACTTCTTCAATCTGTACCGGCCTATTGCGGATTACTGGCGATTGTACGATAATTCTTCAGAGAGCAGTTACGTGCTGGTGGCGTCGGGTTGCGATACACGTGAAACTATTTTGCATCACGAAATTTGGGCTCAAGTAGTACGGAGTGCCGACGATGCCAAAACTGAATCACCTTGAAGAACTGTTCATCGACGGCCGATTAATCGATGAAGCTCTGAAGTACGCCGGGCAACGAGCGATCTGGGAAGCGAAGCAACTCGGCTTCCCGATTACTGTCTCGGAGAACGGCAAAGTCGTTACTATCCCGCCTGAAGAAATCGTCATCGAGAAACCGGTTGCGAATTTTCCGATTCCGCCGAAAGGGTCCCGTAAATGATCGACGTTACCATGAACCGTTCCGCGAGCCGTCGCGATTTTCTGCGCGTCGGCGGCTTGTCCGCTTTTGGGTTGTCGCTGGCCGACTATTTGCAGGCCGCCGCGCCGGTGCTGGCGCCCACTCGCAAGAAGAACCGGGCCAGTTCGGTGATTCTCGTGTATCTCGGCGGCGGGATTTCGCATCACGATAGCTTCGACCTGAAGCCCGATGCCCCCGAGGAGATCCGCGGCATCTACAAGCCGATCGCCAGCAACGTGCCAGGCTTGCAAGTCGGCGAACTGCTGCCGAACATGGCCAAGACGATGGATAAAGTCGCGTTGATCCGTTCCGCGGCCCACAATAACGACCACCACGAGACGGCTACCAACTGGGTCATGTCCGGCCGCTTCGGCTCCGCCTTCGGCGACTATCCTGCCATTGGTGCCGTGGTCGCTCATGAATCGGGTTTCGCCGGCACGTTGCCGCCGTATGTGTCGGTGCCGCGGAATCCGTCGTTTACCTGGGAACTCGGCAAGAGCGCGTTCCTGGGCGGGCGTTACGAATCGTTCAAGGCCGGCGATCCGAACGCCAAGGATTACAAGGTGCAGGACGTCGCTCCGAGCGAGGCGATCTCGCCGAAACGGGCCGAGCGCCGACAGAATCTGCTCGAGGCCGTCGACGGCCTTGCTCGCAAGGTGCAAGCCAACGATCAAATCGCGACCTACGACGAATTCCGCCAGCGGGCCTCCGACATGCTTCTTTCGGGCGAAGGCCGACGAGCTTTCGCGATCGAGGAGGAGCCCGAGAAACTCCGCGACCGTTACGGCCGCACGACCTTCGGGCAAAGCTGTCTGCTCGCTCGCCGGTTGGTCGCGGGCGGTGTGCGGTTCGTCACCGTGAACTTCGGCGGCTGGGATCATCACGCCAAGATCTGGGACGGTCTGCAAAACAAGCTCCCCGATTTCGATCGCGGCTTCTCTGCCCTGATCGACGATTTGCACGAGCGAGGCATGTTGAGCAACACGCTGGTCGTCGCCATGGGTGAATTCGGCCGCACGCCGAAGATCAACAAGGATAATGGCCGCGATCACTGGGCTCCGGCCGGTTCACTGCTGATGGCCGGTGCGGGCGTGAAACCCGGTAACGTCATCGGTGCCACCGATCGCCAGGGAGCCTATGCCACCAAACGGCCGGTCGCTCCCGCGGATGTCGCCTTCACGGTATTCGATTCGCTTGGCATCGACCCCCGCAAGCAGATCGTCACCCCCGACGGCCGACCGCTAGAAATCCTCGATCAGGGGGAAAGTGTCAAGGAACTGTTTTGAGTGGCCCGTTCCTTTGAGCGACACATCTTCATAGGACAGCATTTCGATGCTGTCCTTTTGTGTTGACGTCCGATTGCAGTACTTTCAACACAACCCGGTTCGCCCTAACTTATTGTATTTAATGGGATTGAGCATTTTTCTGTGAGGTACTTTTTGAGTTCGTTCCCAAGCCAGTCGAGCAATAGTTCAAAGGTCAACGAGCCGATCCAGGCGGTTGGTTTGGCGTGGGTGCGGCGGGCGATTTCCTGGGTGAGGGCCACCCAGACTTGGCGGAGCAAGTAGGCCACGCCTTCGAGCAGCAGTCGATAC
>JAIOQJ010000446.1:0-3199 GCA_021413475.1 Planctomycetota bacterium
AGGAGTGTCCAGGCCCCCATCGGAACATCCACATCGAGATGAATCGCCGCAAAGGCGGCTCCGTACACGTCCTGCTTGCGGAGATAGCCATTCGTCGTGCCCACGATATTCATATCGAGATGAGTGGTTCCCCAGCGAGCACCGCCATCGAAGCCGAAGCGAAAATTCGTGTCCCAGTTCCCGCCGACAAAACCAGGCCCGCTTGCGAACCAGTCCATGCCGAGGCCGAGGCTCGCGGCCGTACGATTGAGACCACGCAGAGTGACGGCGGTATTGCCGAAGTTAAAGGTATTTGTGGGCTTTCCGTCGTTCTGGGTGAAACTGACCCCCACATCAACCACGAAAGCCCGGTTGCCATCTGGATTAAAGAAGAGCGAACGTCCGCCACCCATCACTTCCCAGCCGGTGCGGAGCGATTTGCTGAATGCCCCTCCCGAAACGACGAGGCTCGCACCTCCGCGGATATAGGCTTCAGAACCAATCGGTCCATGGCCGCCGATCGGGCCGCAACAGCCAGCACCGTTCGGTTGCTGTTGGTAAATCCACGATTCGGCAGCGTACGGCAGCACCGGGGCCCCCGTGGTGGTCGTCGTTGTGGTGATGGTGGGAGGAGTAGGTGCCTGGGGCATCTTTTCCGGCCCGAGCTCGACCTTCGTGAAGGGCAGAGTGTCGGGCATCTGCGCTCGGGCCAACGGCCCGGCCAGGAGGACCAGCAACACGGCCGTCGTCAATCCGTGTTTCGCGCTCATGCCATTCCCTCGCCTTCCAGAATACAGGACCTCGCGCGTCATCGCGCGGCTACTCTCCTTCTTCTCATCGGCGGGAAAGCACGGCAAAGTTGAACGGATTTTCCGATTCCAAGGATCGTGCGGTGAATTCGGGCTATTCTCGTTATTCGGAGAGGGTCGAAACATTCCCGTAGTTCGGGCAAGCCTCGTAAGATAGACGTGACGCGGCGGCCTCTTCGTAGGACGGCCTTCCTTGGCGTCCCTCTCCAACATGGACGGCCAAGGAAGGCCGTCCTACGAAGAAGCCGCCGGAAATGCGGCAAGCTGCCAACTAGCGAGCAAGCTAGAAGCTTGCTCCACGAGAATCTTTCATGACCCCAACCATCCTGCGCGATCCGGAACAGGCCCGGTTCTATCTGCTCCAGGGTTTGTGGCTGCAACGGGCCGTTTTCCCAAACACCACCACTCTCTCGACAGTGCTGCGCTGGGCTCTCTTCATCGCCGACGCCGGCATGCCGGTCCCGCCGACCGGCTTCATCGCCGATGTCGGGCATACGGCACTCGGCAAGGATCGAGGACAGCGGAAAAGTGTAACGATCCCCGGTTGGCCGCCAGGGCTTGAACGTTCCTACGAAGACCACGTGCTGGGAAAACTATGTGCCGACGGCTCGTTTCTGCGTGCCTGCGATGCCTTGAAACGAATCGAGGCCGACAAACAGCCGCTGGGGCTCGCCTATCTGATTAAGCAGTATCGCGAACGGGGCGAATTCGGCGGTGTCGAAATGTCGCCGGGCGTCATTCGCGGACTGATTGATCGTGTCAACAGCCCCGAGGAATTGCTGCATCGCGGCTGGGAATCACTTCAGCAGTCAGGGCCGATGCCGCTCTTGATCGAACATTACGAGCAAATCGTCGCGGCTACCCGTCGCTTGCCGGAGGTTCTCGCCCTTGAAGACGTCATCGCCCTCGAACAGCAAACTGCTTTGCTGTCGATCGGTGAGTATGTCGCCCACCGCCAGGTTCTGCAAATGGCCGCCCGCATCGAAGAGGGCTTGCCCCGCGATCGGGTGAAACCGCTGGGCGGACGTCGCGAAGTGGCCTCGCGTATTTTTGACGAGGATACCTACCCGGTTGGCGGTTTCGCGTCGATTTCAACAAGGGGCAGCATCGAGAGTTTGCTGCACTCGCAACTTGCCTACATGGAGAGCGACCGTTCCCTGCGGCCCGATCTCTTCGACGTCAAATATCTCCGCGATGAGCTTTACTACTATTCCCGCGACGAAAACCAGTTCCTGCGCCGGCGAAGGGCGTTTCTCTTCGTACTCGCGCCGGACCTGATCGGAGCTCGCTTCAAGGATGCCGATCTTCCTTGCCAGCGGCTTGTTCTCGTGCTGGCGATGCTCTCGGCTGGCGTTCGCAAATTAACGGAATGGCTTGGTGACGATGCCTTGCGTTTCGAGTTTCTGTTTCTGCACCAAGGGCCCGAAAAACCTCTCGCCGAGGAAGCGAAATTGCTCGGTCTACTCTTTCGCGAACGGATCGAGAATCAGACCGTTGGGGTTGAACATATCACTTCGGAAAGACTAACCGAACGTCTCCGCGAACATCAGGGACGAAGTCTCTGCCATTGTTTGGCGCTGAGTGTGAAAGGAGTTACCGTGAACGTGAATGAAGTGGAAATCACGTCGCTGAAAATCGATTCGGCTCGACCAACACTTGGTGCGGAGGATTCGATTGATGACGAACCGTTCGAGACGTGGGTGCGTACGCTGACCGATCTGTTGAGAATTTGGGTTTGAATAGGAATCGCCGAGGCGGCATCAATTTCACTTCCAAGTCTGATACCCAAAAATCACGAGCGCCACCAGCACGATCAACATCCCCGCGTAACCCAGCCAGGTGATGCGTCGGAGGTCGCGTTCTTCCGCGTGGGCGCTCTCTGCCCAGGCAGCATGCTGCTGGAGCGAGGCGAGACGCGAGACGATTGCCGCGGCGAAGCCTTGCAGTGACTCGTCGGTTCCCGTCGCGGCCAGGTAAACGCCGGCGACCAACGGCGGCCGATGAGGTTCGTCCATCAGCCCTTGGGCGACGAGGCGGGTGATCGCTTCCCGGCGAGAATAGAAACTGGACGAGAGCATCGCCAGGCGCGGGTTTACTGCGGACCAGCGGTCGGTGAGATCTTCGCTGGCCGCCAGGCGCGTGTAGGCGAGGCCGGGCATTTGCGATAGAGCCATCCAGTCGACGCCTGAGCGAACCATCGTCAGCCGTTCCTCGGCATAGCCTTGCGGCGCTAGCGGAAACGAACGGCCAAGCAGCCGATCTTGTAAGAGGTCGCGCGGGAGTTTGCGAAGAAGATCGGGCACGCCGGGCAGGGACTCGGCTTCGCAGAGCACGACGACCGTCGGAGCATGCACTTGGGTGCCCGCATCCAATGCCGTGTTTTCGAGCCGGCAGACGGCCGCGAAGCGTTC
>JAIOQJ010000446.1:3205-13141 GCA_021413475.1 Planctomycetota bacterium
AGCGTTCAGAGTCTGCTTCGTTCTCCAACGCGGAAATCGGCAGCAGACGGATGCTGCCGCTGATGGCGACGTACGGATAGCGTCGGGCGGCGATCCGTCGGCCCAAGTATCGCAGGCGCGCTGACAGCCGTTTCTGTTCATCCGAAGTCAGTTCCGCCAGTGAGCCATCGGTCGGGCGCTCGAGCATCTTTTCTTCCCAAGATTGTCGACGAGGCCCCGTCGCGGGCACGGCAGTCGGCAGCGACTCACCGCCAAGGCTTGGCTCGGGCCCCTCCAGCAACGCACTCGCGGGATCGCCGGCGGTTCGATTCGCGGCTACGTTCGCTTCATGGCGAATTCGCGAAAAAGCCGTGAGGGAGGAAATTCCCTCGGTTGTCACGAAGATGGCTTCCCGGTTCGCATATATGTGCAGTGGAGCATCAGGGCGACGTGGCTCGCCACGAACAGTAAAGGGGAGCCGAGTCGCCGTAAAGAAGTTAGCCGTGCCACCGTTCGGTTCGCCCAGAACGACAAAAAGCGGTACAGTCTTGAGATCGATCCCGGCCCGTTCGAGGGCTTCCAGTCCCTCTTTCCAAGCCTCGTCGATATCAGGAAAGTCGCCGCCAATTGGGTTGGCCAATAGACGGAAAAACCAAAGTACCAACCAGATGCCGACGTAAACAAACAGGAACAAGATCGGTAGCCAGTAAGCGTGCAATTCCGGAAACGGCGAGAGGAGACTCAGTTCGAGCCGCCAGGCGCGGTTGAGCAAGTAAAGACCGATGAGGAAGAGCGCAAGCAAAAGGAAATGGAGAATCCAAAGGAGGACGCGCCAGAGTCGCGGTGATCGCAGGCGAGCCATGATTCCCATTTCTCGATGGCGGGGTAATCCGCGCGTCTCCTTGGGACTACGGGAAAAAGTGCCGGGCGATCATGACCGCCGCGGCCGGGATCGCGAGCAAGGAAAATACGGTTCCAACGACGGCCATACGGCGCAGGCCATAGGCGGCCCGGCGCGGTGTCGCTCCGCGCGGGGGATCGAGGGCGGGGGGCGCGATCCATTCACGCCGGAGGTCTTTCAGCAGCCGATCGCGAGTCGACGACGTCCAGGCTTGCAAGGCGGTCGGGTCTTCCGCCCATTCCCCGCGAAAGCCAAGTCCCATGCAAATGAAAAATACTTCAAGATCATCCGTCTTTGGCAAATCGGCCGCCATTCGGGCTTGTTGCCAGACACGCCAGGCTCGGTCGTTGCTCCCGTAGAATTCGATTTCGAACTTGCGTTCGTTCCATTCCGCTGCTCGAATCGAATGAAGAGTGAAGAGTTCATCGAGCCAGGAAGCGAGCGGATACCCCGCGCCGAGGTATCGTGTGGACACGGCCGGCAACGGATCGGCCAGGAGATCGACGGGGGTCGATGTCGGGTGCGGCTCGTTGGTAATCGGTCCCGGTTTCTCCGCTCGAAAAATGGCTTCGAACTGCCTGCGCAGATCCGTGCGGCCCGCTTCGAAGGAGGGGCCAGTGCCCGCTTGCCACTGTTCGTGCAGAGTCAGTGCTTCGCGGAGCAACGGATGGACCAGATTCGCGAGTTCCTCACGCATGCGGCAACGTCATTTCCTCGGCACGGCGTAGAGGGTGAACTGAAGCGCCGCCGTCTGACTGCCGACACGAACAGTCAAAACACGCTGATTTTGCAGGCTGCCGACGATCTTCGTTTCGTTGACACGCACGGCCAAGGTCAACGCACGCTGGACCTGCGACCATTCCTTTTCGGGCTGGCGGCTGACCCGGAAATAGCGTTGGCCGGGCAAATCAGGCAGAATTTCGGGCCGGGGGATCGACTCGAAACGAAGCCCGGCCAGGCCCATTTGATAAATCGCGTCGACGCGATCGCCGGAGCCGACTTTCATGTCGAGTTGACCGGGAACCGTCAATAAACGCAGAAGTTCGTCCGACTCGAGTTCGGAGCGCACGCCGATGTAGAGGTCCCACACCAGGTCGAGCCAGGTCGATTCCACGGCCACCTGTACGCGCATGCCCATGCCGATGAACGGGCGCTCCTTGTACTCGGGTTCTGGGAGAATATCCAAAAGATCGTCGAGGTAGAGTTTGACCCTGTAGAAGCACCCGCCAAGATCATCGTGATCGTAAGGCGGAATCTCGGGCCAGCGGCCGGTGCGGTCGAAGATCGCCAGTTGCCCGACCAGCCGGCAGAGTTCAATGTACACGTGTAACGGGGTGACGCCCGGCGTGAACGAGAGCACTTGCAAGACGGCGTAGGCCTCATTCAGTTCGCGCAACTGGGCGGCGGCGACGACCAGGAACGGGTCGGTGGCCGACAGTGCCGAACCTTGCGAGCTAAGCTGCTCGGCCAGACGAGCCCGCTTGCGGCCAACGCGATCACCGAGCGATTGGAGAATTTCGGTGCGAAGGATCGGCCAGGCTTCGCAGGTCAAAAGCGGGGGAATGTAGGCCGCATCGATCTGCGGCGGCGCGTTCGCGAGTGTCGATTTTTCGAGCCGGACTAGAGGGAGGGTTTCGTACCCCGTCGCATCCTGGTCGGCGAGAAGCAACTGGACGTTGAGCCGGCGCACGCGGATCGGCTGCGGATTAACGCCGGTGTTTTCGTCTTCCAAGTCTTGCGTATCGAGCCGGAAACGCGCGGTCGGATCGGGAGACCCCTCATCCACATTCGACTTGCCCAGATTTAATCGCGGCACGGCGAGAAGCACCAGAAGCGGTTTCCCCGGTTCGAAAAGCGTCTTCAGATCTAGGGCCGGCAGTAGTCCATCTTCCGGAATCGCGATCGGCGTTCCGTCGCGCAGGCAGGCCTGCAGCGAATGAATAACCAGGCGAGAGTTGGCCAGGGCGTCGGGATCGATGCGGATTGACTTCAACCCATAGCCGTGGTGGACCGACCAACCGGTGACGCGAGCGATCTGCTCGGAAAGAAAACGGGTTCCCGTCTGGAAATGATGAGGCTGGAGGAACATGCCTTCGTGCCAATGCACCGCACGCGCTGTCATGTTTCCTCCTACAACGAGCAAATGAACCGAACAGGTTCGGGCCTGGAATGGCGTCAGTATAGCTTCACGGCAATTCGCTGCAAGACTATACTGGCCGATGTCGAAAATGGTTGCCCCGCCCGACGCGGCACGACCTATACTGAAAAGACGTTCGTCGCAACACGTTCCACTCTCACGAAGCATCCATGATCCAGTTGATCCTCACCAGCCGCCTGGATAATCAGCAACTGACCCACATGGGGGGGCCGCTCGAGATCGGTCGCGGCCCGAAGCGTGGCGATGTCGATCGTGTGGTCGTACGTGACTCGTACATGTCGCGCGACCATATCCGCTTGCTCGAAACGCCGGAAGGCCGGCTTCAGATCGAGAATATCAGCCAAAAAGCGACGGTATTGATCGATGCCACGACCCCCATCGAACCGTCGTCCATGATCGAACGGAACATGCCCCTTCGCTTGCTGGTGGGCGAAACGATTATCGACGTCGATCGATCTTCGGTCGCGGACGATTTCAACGTTCAAAACCTGCGAACCGTCGCGGCCCCGCGGCGAGGCCGGGAAGGCGAGTTGCCGAATCTTTTGCAGCTCGGTTCCGCACCGGCGGCCGAGGAAATCGTCGGTTGGCTGGAAGGGGTGGTCTCCGTCCAGCGGGCCGCGGCCGGATCTCCCGAATTTTACGAACAGACCGCCCGCGCCCTCGTCGACAAGATCGGTCTCGATTCCGGCATGGTGATGCTACTGACGGACGGAACCTGGAAGGTGGCGGCCCACATTACGAAGAACGACAACCCGACGGGACGTTCCTTTAGCCAGTCGATTTTGACCCGAGTGGCCTCGGAAAAACGCACGTTTTATCTCCCGGCCTCGGCCCTTGCCCAGGCGGAGAGCCTGCGCGGGGTACGCGGGGTCGTCGCCTCGCCGATCTTCAACGCAAGTGAACAGGTGGTTGGCGTCGTCTACGGTACCCGCATGTTTAGCATGTCGGTCCGAGAAGTGGGGCCGATCGAGGCTTCGGTCGTGCAGTTGCTCGCGTCCGCGGTGGGTGCCGGCCTGGCCCGTCTCGAACGCGAGTCCGAAGCGCAGCGGCTGCGAATCGCCAAGGAAGCGGCCGAGGAGGCCGAGCGGGCCAAAGGCCAATTCCTCGCCACGGTCAGCCACGAACTGCGGACGCCGTTGACCACCATCATCGGCTATAGCGAAATGCTGATCGAGCAAACGGAA
Source organism: Planctomycetota bacterium (assembly GCA_021413475.1). Lineage (GTDB taxonomy): Bacteria > Planctomycetota > Planctomycetia > Gemmatales > Gemmataceae > JAIOQJ01. Next base: position 7,428 of record JAIOQJ010000446.1, read on the forward strand.
ATGGATGGAACGGTCCAGTACATCCCCGACTTGAAACAGATTCATGGTGCCGGGAAGCATCTGCTGACGCTCATCAACGACATCCTCGATTTCTCGAAGATCGAGGCGAAGAAACTTGAACTGGCCAAGGAAGCGTACGATCCGCTCTCGCTTCTCCGCGATCTGTTCAGTTCGATGGAACCGCAGGCGAAGAAGAACAAGAACCGCCTCGAATTCGATTGCTCGAACGATCTGGGCCAAGGCGTTGGCGATGCGACACGGATCCGCCAGTGCGTCCTCAATCTGCTGAGCAACGCCTGCAAGTTCACCCAGGAAGGCGTCGTGACGCTTTCCGCCCGGCGCTTCAACGAAGCGGGCACCGACTATTTCCGCATCGCTGTCACCGACTCCGGCATCGGCATGACTCCGGAACAGATCACCCGCCTGTTCCAACCGTTCACCCAGGTCGATTCCTCCGCCGGCCGCAAATACGGCGGCACCGGTTTGGGACTTGCCATTAGCCAGAAATTGTCTGGGGCGATGGGCGGGAATATCGTCGTGACCAGCGAAGCGGGCAAGGGGTCGACGTTTACGATGCAGATACGGGCGACCCTAGTTTAGCCGCGAGTCGAAGGGTGTCCGGAGACTCGCGCGAGGCCGTGCATGACACGAACGCGTTTCCGTTCGTCGGTCATTCGTAACATCAAATTCGGACACCCCCCTGTTACGAATGGCACATTTCGTGTTACGAAAAGATAACGTTTTGTTACGAATAGGTAACGTTTTGTTACGAAAAAGTAGCGGAAGTTCGTTTCCCGAAGCCCAATAGCCGCGAGTCGGAGGGTTTCCGGAGACTCTGCCGGTGACTCGCGCGACACTTCGTTCTCCCGGCGAAACTTGTTTGCATCGTCCAATCAAATCGTTTAGCGTAGTGACAATGTCGCGTGGCTAACTACTCGGCGCGCGTGGGGATTTGACGGAATTGATTCTGTAGAATATCGAGTTAGCGACTGAATGCAGCAATGAAACCCGCTTGCCTCGGCCTTCTGGTTCTTCTCGCCGGGATCGTGGGATGCGTCGCTCGCTCGAACGATACCCCGCCGAAAGCGTTGGACGAAGGCTCGATGCAAAAACTCGACCTGAAGAAACTGGAAGACGAACTGTACCGACACGGCGTCGCCGCCTTTCGTCGCCTCTGTGAAGCGCATCCAAAGGACGAGTTTTACTGTTTCGCGTTCTACACGAACGGCGAGATGAACTACGTTGGCGTGACCGCGAGCACCTACCAAGGCCTGGACAAGGTCGCACAGGAGTACAAGAAGAAGCCGCCGTACATGGCGATGTCGATTGAAGACCTAAGGTTGGACCTCAAATGGTCTCCCTGCGATAGCCCACTGCATGATAACGCCGAAAACGATCTCACCGCTCTCGATTCGTTAATGCAAGCCGTCGATGCGGAACTTTCTCGGCGATTCGATCTCAAAGATGATGGCAAGTCATTCAAGGAATTCGAGGCCCAAGTCAGGGGCTGCTTCGCCAGCGCGCTGAAAAGGATCGACGGGGAGGGGGTTTTCGGGAGTGGTGACCAACGAAAAAAAGTTGTCGCCAATTTGCTGATGGGTGACCAAAGCGACGAAGATCGAATTGGATTCGCCGCCCGAGTCAATCCGTCTGAGTCTGTCAAGATGCTGAAGCAGGACCTGGAAGCGGCGAGTCGCTTGCGGCGCTGACGAGTGCTTTTCTGTCTCCGTGGGGCAGTCGCTAACAAACGGTTGTAGCTGACCGGGGCCGCCATCCTGATTTCGCGCGGCATGAAGGTCTTGCAGGCGGCCCCGGCAGCTTATCCTTATCTTTCGACGGCGGAGGGTTTCGAGTGTGGCAGAGTTTGAAGCGGTGACGAAGAGGGTGCTGTCCGACCTGCTGACCGATTGTCGGGTGAGCTTCGTCGAGGTATGGTCGGTGCTGTGGGAGGTCCGGTATGGGCTATGCGACGACAACTACCCGGTGGACGTGCGGGAGCGGACGGACTTGGCCGAAGTCCGGAGGCTGGCACTTAGCGTAATTGAGGCGGCCCTGAGGCAGGGAGTGCGGGCAGGGTTCTTTGTGGACGCTGAACCGGGCGAGTATCCGCCACCACTATCGGCCGCAGCGCCGGCGGAGGTCATGGCCCGCCTAGTTGCGGGGTGGGAGCAGTTGGGCCGGGAGCCATCGATGGCAGAATTGGCCGGGTTCACGTCCCTGTCGTTCAAGCACGCCGAACCGCCTTAATGCCATTAACTGTTTAGCAGCGTTCCTCCCTCGGCAATGATTTTTCTTCGCCCTTCGGCATTTCCGGCGAAGGTGTTCAACTCTAACTAATTTTCGCATGCAACGGGATGGTACGGCAAACGGTCGTCCTTTCGGATGTCTTTCACGGAGACCGCTCCGGGAGCTTACGCAACCCGGCTCGCCGGGCATCTTTCACGGAGACCACTCCGGGAGCTTACGCAACCCGGCTCGCCGGATTGAGAACTCGCGTGACTACTTCGGATTCCGCACAATCGACAACAACGACTTCGGCGGGCTCTTCGACACGGCCACGGCGGGAACGATTGCATTCTTTGTCTCGGCAATTGGCAGAATCGGTGGTTCCGCTGTCGATGGGGTCAGCCGCGTCTCCACGGCCGGCGGTGCTACCACATCCTTCACGGTACGCGGTTTTTGTAAGCGGGCCAGGGTTTCCGGCGAGAGATTGAGCCCCTTGGATAGGGCGACACGTGCATCCGCGTAGATTGCATTTGTGGGCATTTGATCGACGAGCGAATAGTAGCCTGCCTTCAAAATCGTGCCGTTTTCGGCCAATGACTGGATGAGTGCCGGGTTGGCGTTATTCAGAGCCGCCTTTTTCTCGGGTGCCTTCTCCGGCGACTGTTCCGGCTCCGCCTGCATGCAGCTACGCAAACAGCGGTCAAGGGCCACGTAGGCGAATGCCAGCACATATTCAGATCGTTCGGCGGGAAAGCCATCCTTGTTCGAATTGCTGACGCAGATGCTCAGCGCCTTCAGCACTTTGGGCGTGCAACAGCATCCACGCGCGAAGGCCTTGGCGGCCTCGGCACGGACACATTCGTTCTTGTCTGCGCGCAGCCCATTGATGAGAGCGGCCTCTGCTTCGGGGTAGTATCGGCAATCGACCGTGGCGAGGTACTGAAGGGCCGCGATGCGTGCTTTGGCCTGGGCTTCCTCCGCCTTGATCTTCGCTGCCGCGCCTTGGGCGCTATCGGCAGGCAATTTCAAATCATCCGGATTCGCCACCTTGTTCGGATCGGGGCAGCACGGGCCGATGATGCCACCCGTCATCGCGGCAGCGGGAGCAAGCATACCGTTAATTAGCTTGCCAATTCCCGACTTGCAGAATTTTGCCTTGCATGCCGCTTTCTGTTCCGGTGTCAGGCAAATCATGCTCCAAATGTTCTTCGCACCGCCTGCTGCCGCCGTCGCGGTGGCCGGGGTCGCGGCTGGTGCCACAACCGTCGGATCTTGCCCATTAGCTGACGACCACGCCGAGAAGACGATGATAATGGCCGCTAGAGTGCGTAGATGTTGCCGCATAGCCCAATTCTCCCGGGGAATTCGTTACCTCCTCTTCGACGTTCGAATCGGGTGAACTTGAGGATTTTAACGATTGTGCCGGTTATGAGGTTGGTCCCCCGCCGTTCAAACTGCTCTTCCGTCGCATCGTGATCGAGGATAGAAGGCCTCGCCCTGGGGAGTGCGCTCGGATCAGGGTCCGCGCTGGCTTTCCCGGTTAAGAGGAGCAAACGGTATGCGTTCCGGTAAACAGGGAAGTTCCGCGAAGCGCATCCTTCCCATCATCCTATTTGGCGGATTGATAGGTTGGATCTTGCTTCTCCCGGCTCAGGCGCAGCAAATTCACCGCAACGGCTTTGAAGGCCGGCAGACGGGGTGGCAACGCGGTGAAGATAACGTCCGCGCCGAAGAAAAATCGCACATTTTGTCCTCGGATTATGCCCATCTTGGCTCGACTTCGGAGTTCATTCAACTCGATTGCCCTGAAGGCAAGAACGATAACAATTTTGCGACCTACTACTATCCGACCCAGCCGGCACCGATCAGCGATGACCTGAGTGCCAGTGTCTGGGTTAAAGCAAATCGCTCGGGCGTGCAATTGCAGGCCCGCATGGTTCTGCCTCGTGAGCGTAACCCCAAGCAACTCGATGAACCGATGACCGTGATTCTGACCGGAGAGACATACAAACTGACGCGTAGGTGGCAGAAACTCGAAATTTCAAATTCCGTCAAGCTGATGAAAGATCAGCAGCAGATTCTGCGGACGCAATTACGCCGCGACATCGATATGACAGATGCGTACATCGATCGCCTGATTCTGAACCTCTATACCGGTCCGGGACAGCTCGACGTTTATCTCGACGATCTGGAAGTCGGTCCCGTCAAAACGATTGCTCCACCGAAAACGAAAGTCGATCCGAAAGACACTGCGACGGGTCAGCCAAAGCCGGCGGTGCCTGTCGCTCGCAACGATCGCGGCATTCTCGTCCGCATGGAGCAGGATAAGCTCTTTGTCGGCGGCAAGCCGTTCTTCTTCCGAGCAGTCCGCTACTCCGATACGCCGTTGAAAACGCTGCGGGATGCGGGGTTCAACACTGTTTGGTTCGATCCGAACGTGCCTGGCGATCGACTTGAAGAAGCGATTAGTCATGGTTTCTGGATCGTGCCAAGTCTCCCCTTGTTGGGTGATGGGAAAGTCGAATCCAAAGGGACGCTGACTAGCCGGGGCGGCAACGACCTGAACATGGCACGCGATGTCGAAGGATTGGCGGTTGCAATTACGCGTTTCCTCTCGGGCGACGCGGTCCTCTTCTGGGACCTGGGCGGTGCTTTGCAAGTAGAGAAACTCGACCAACTCCAGCGGACCGCGCAGGCGGTTTCCCTATCCGACCCGCATCGGCCGCGCGGGGCCGACATCTGGGACGGATTCAGCAGCCATTCCAATCATCTCGAAATGGTCGGCACGCACCGCTATCCATTGCTGACAAGCTTGGAACTGACGAAATATCGCGATTGGCTCGCCCAGCGTCGCCGGCTCACGGTCGGCAATGCCCTGCACTGGACCTGGATTCAGACGCACATCCCCGAATGGCAGATGCAAATGTTGAGCAATCGCAAAGGGAGCGAAGCACTGACGGAGCCGATTGGGCCCCAACCCGAGCAGATCCGTCTCTTGACGTACTTGGGGCTCGCGGCCGGTTGCCGAGGTCTGGCTTTTTCGTCCGATCGCTTCCTGGCGGATAGCCATCAAGGCCGCGACCGGCTTTTGATGATGGCCCTGCTCAATCAGGAAATTCAGATGCTCGAACCGCTGCTATTGACGCTGCGGGAGACGCCGACCTGGATCGAGACGTCACATCCGGACGTCAAGGCGGCAGTCTTACGGAGCGAGAAGGGCGTGCTGATATTGCCTATCTGGCTAGGCGGCGGAGCGCAGTATGTGCCCCCGCAAGGGGCAATCGCGAACTTGTCGATGGTGGTGCCGCTGGTGCCGGATGGCTCGCAACCTTGGGAGATTTCACCGACCCGGGTGCAGTCCTTACAAAACCTCTCCGAGCGAAAGCTTGGGGGAACGCGGATCGTCATTCCGGAGTTCGATCTGACGTCGGCCATCGTCTTCACCAATGATCTTTCCCCGAATGGCCTGGTGGTGAAGTGGCAAAACC
>JAIOQJ010000447.1 GCA_021413475.1 Planctomycetota bacterium
CGGCTCGCCAAGCGACGACCTACTTCTTCTTGCTCTTATCCTCTTCCTCCAAGAACTTTCCTTGGGGGTCGAAGCTGACTTCGAGCTTCTTGTCACACACGGTGATGAGCATCTCGAATTTTACCTTTTCGCCGGTGGTGATCTCCTCGGCCTTGGTGATGGTGGCCTTCGGGTACTTCTTCTCGATCGCATCGAGAACTACTTTGGGGAGGTCCTTGGCCGCGATTTCCTTCTCGATCTCAACGATTTTTCCGTCTTCATCGACGGTCACTTCGATCTTCTGGCCTTTGTTCTTGATGTCCACCTCGTAGAGCGTCTTGCCGTCTTCCGTTTCCTTTTCGGCGGAGAGCAGTTCCGCGTCGGGGAACTTCGCCTTCACGGCCGCCTTCACCTTGGCGGGCAATTTGTCCAGCGGGACCTTTTCTTCGTCGGCCTGCGTGTATGACGCAAAAGCCAAGCAGAAAATCGCCAACAGACTTGCGCGCGTTCTGTTCATCATTGACTCCCACCTCGGAAATATGAACTCGTGAAGGGTCTCGCCTTGAGTCCGAATATATCAAGATCAAGGAATCCAGATGTGAATTTTCCTTCATGTTCGGTTGTCGCCGGGACTGAGCGATTGTGTCTACGCTCGCCTCCGGCCAATCCATGTGCCGTAAAGAATTCATGTCCACTATTTCCACTCCACCGATGATTATGAAAAATGGTACGGACCCGATCACTCATGCATTCGCGGAGATCTGGGATGAATCCCTCTCGATTATTCGTCGGCCTCCTCTTCTGGGGCCTCGCCGCCACCCTGACGGCCGAGGAACCCAAGCGGAAAACCGAGAACGTCATTCTGGTGATGACCGACGGCCTGCGCTGGCAGGAAATGTTCGGCGGGGCGGACGATGATCTGATGAACAAAGATCGCGGCGGCGTCGAGAAGCTCGAACCGCTCAAGAAGGCGTTTGGAACCGGAACCAAGGAGGAACGCCGGGCGGCCTTGTTGCCGTTCACCTGGAAAGTGATTGCCAAGGAGGGGCAACTCTATGGGAACCAGTGGAAGAAAAGCACGGCCAGCGTCACAAACGGGCACAACTTCTCGTACCCCGGTTACAGCGAAATCCTGTGCGGCTTTGTCGATCCGCGGATCAACAGCAACGCCAAGCGGAATAATCCGAACGTCACCGTTCTGGAGTGGCTGAACCAGAAGCCGGCCTACAAGGGCAAGGTCGCGGCCTTCGCCACCTGGGACGTCTTTCCCTTCATCATCAACACCGAGCGCAGCGGCATCTTGGTGAATGCCGGAACCGATCAACCGAAAGACGTCGTTCTCACACCGTCACTGGCGGCTATCAAGGCGTTGATGGACGAGCGCAAAGTCCTGGGTGAAGAGGCGCGCTTCGACGCCTTCACCTTCGCCGCCGCGATGGATTACATCGCCAAGAACAAGCCGCGCGTTTTGTTTCTCTCGTTCGATGAAACCGACGAGCGTTGCCATGAGGGCCGCTATGACCGCTATCTCGCTTCGGCCCGCAAAGTCGATGGACTGATCCAGCACCTCTGGGAATCGGTGCAGACGATGCCCGAATATCGCGGCAAAACCACGCTGATCTTCACCTGCGACCACGGGCGCGGCGACCCGCCGACGGGTTGGAAGAGCCACGGCGCGAAGATCAAAGGCTCGGAGTTCACTTGGATCGGCTTCCTCGGCCCTGACACGCTGCCGCTCGGTGAACGCGGCGAGATCGCCCCGGTCACCCACAACCAAATCGCCGCATTCTGGCTAACCCTGCTCGGTATCTTCGTGTTTAGCTCGGGGCGCTTGCTCGCGGCCGAGGCTGCGCCGACTTTTGAGGAGAGCGTTCGGCCGTTGCTGAAGGCCTATTGCTTCGAATGCCACGGCGAAGGCGAAGCGTTGAAAGGCGGCATCGATCTGCGGCTCAAACGCTTGATCGAAAAAGGGGGAAAGTCAGGCGGCGGATTCACACTGGGTGATCCCGACAGGAGCCTGCTGATCGCCAAGATCCGCAACGGCGAGATGCCGCCGGGTAAGAAGAAGCTGTCGCCGACCGAGATTGCCCACATCGAAAAATGGATCGCGGCCGGGGCCAAGACCAAGGATCCCGAACCCGAGACGTTGGCGAGCGGCTTCCATGTTGCCCCGGCCGACCGGGCGTGGTGGGCGTTTCAACCCGTCAAACGGCCCTCGGGCTCGATCGATGACTTCGTTCGCCGTGAACTGGAATCGAAACGGCTTCACGCCTCCTCGGCGGCCGATTCACGGACGCTAATCCGCCGGGCGACCTTCGATCTGACGGGATTGCCGCCCACCCCGGAAGAAGTCGACGCATTTGTGACCGCCTCGACCGCGAAGCCCGATGCAGCCTACGCGGACTTGATCGACCGCTTGCTCGCGTCGCCGGGCTACGGCGAGCATTGGGGTCGGCACTGGCTCGATGTGGCGGGCTACGCGGATTCCGAAGGGTTCACACCCGAGGATCCGGTGCGTTCCAACGCCTGGCGTTACCGCGATTACGTGATCAAGTCGATCGCGGCCGACAAGCCGTTCAACCAGTTCATTCTCGAACAACTGGCGGGCGACGAACTCGTCAAGCCGCCGTATGCGAACCTCAAGCCCGACGATCTCGAGAAGCTGACGGCCACCGGTTTTCTACGGATGGCCTCCGATGGCACGGCCACCGCTTCCGCCGATCAGAAAGCGGCTCGCCAGCAAGTGATCGGCGACACCATCAAGATCGTCTCTTCCTCGTTCTTGGGCCTGACAGTCGGTTGCGCTCAGTGCCACAACCACCGTTACGATCCAATTCCGCAAAGCGATTACTATCGCCTGCGGGCGTTCTTGGAACCGGGCTACGACGCCAAGACGATTCGTCAGGTTTCGCTTGCTACCGCCGCCGATCGGCAGAAGGCGAAGGAGATCGAAGCCGAGGCCGGCAAGCTCGATCAGGATCGCCTGAAGAAGCAGGCCGAGTTCATCGAGAAGACGTTCGAAACGCAACTCGCGAAGCTCCCCTCTGAACTGCGCGACAAGGCGAAGGAAGCTCGCAACACGCTTGAAGCCAAGCGGACGCCGGAACAGAAAAAGATGATGCGCGAGCATCCGAATCTGAACGTCTCGGCCGGCTCGCTCTACCTCTACGACAAAAAAGCGGCCGACGAACTGAAGAAGATGACCGACGACGCGGCCGCGATCCGCGCCAAGAAGCCGGTCGAGGAATTCGTTCGCACCATGACGGAGACGCCCGGCCTTTTGCCCGCCACGCGGCTCTACTATCGCGGCGATCCGGATCAACCGAAGCAAACCATCGAACCGGGCGGCCTGACGATTCTCGACGGGTCGCTCCCCGTGAAATTCGGCAAGCCGAGCGATCTGACCAGCAGCGGCCGACGCTTGGCGTTGGCTCGTTGGCTCACCGATCACAATCACCCGCTGACGTCGCGTGTGCTGGTCAACCGCGTCTGGATGAATCACTTCGGGCGCGGGCTGGTCAACACGCCCGGCGATTTCGGCCGGCTCGGCGAGGCACCGACGCATCCCGAATTGCTCGACTGGTTGGCGGCCGAGTTCATGGATTCCGGCTGGAGCCTGAAGAAACTGCACAAGCTGATCATGATGTCGCACACTTATCGGCAGACGTCGAAACGCGATCCGATCATGGACGCCGTCGATCCCGACAATCGGCTGCTGCACCGCATGAACATCCGCCGC
>JAIOQJ010000743.1 GCA_021413475.1 Planctomycetota bacterium
AGGGGCGGCACAGCGGACCGTGTCGCCCCTACCGGGGCTCGGGACATCCGACATGCTCCGATTCCCACGGCTGTCGCCGTGGGCTACCATCTTCCGCCGCTACCGCGGCTGATTGACTAGCGACGGCGACATTCGGGAGAATTACACTCGTTGCCATCCGCTCAACCTGAAAATTAAGTCTGGACAAGGCACTAGGAACCATTGGACAGAAAAAACGGGGCCGAATAAACTGTTCCTTCGTGAAGACTATTACGAGCATCGGCGGGCGGCTATGTTTACCACATGCTCAATCGGGCCGATGCGCGATTGAAGATTTTCCACAAAGGCGTTGACTGTGCCGCTTTCGAACGAGTTATCTATGACGCGTTGGCCCATGTACCTGGGATTTCGTTCTTAACTTCAAGCCATTCGTTCTTGACATCTTTCTTTTCGCTAGATTTTTGACCTATCCAGCTGCCGATTTAACCCTCCTACGAGAACCCGCAATGACGACATGCTCCCCACTTTTCTTGTTGTTACTTGTGCTCTTCCTCTCGTCCGGCAGCCATGCCGCTGAGCCGATTTCGCCCTTGGAATTCAAGCACATTCGGGTCACCGATGCCTGGGAGAAGTACGCGAAGAAACTCACCTTCGGCAAAGGGCAGACACTCGCCCTGGTCGACGATGGTTGCAATCTGTCGAAGCCGGAATGGACCGCGAAGATGGACGACAATCGGCCCAAGGTGTTGGTTTCCTATGACAGCGTCGATGGCGATAACGATCCCAAGCACGAAGGGAAAGGCTACCACGGCTCGACGATCGGCATTCCGTCGTCGCTCAACTTTCAAGGAAAGTGGGGCGTCGCTTACAACAACCAAGTCGCGGTGATCCGAGCGCTGGAATGTTGCCACTGCAACATCAAGGATAGCAAGACACTGGCGGCCGGGTTGCAGTGGATTCTCGACAATCACGAAAAATACCACATCACGACCGTAAATCTCGCGCCCGTGGACGACAAAGAGCATGCCGAACCCGTGGCCACCGAAATCGACGCGAAACTGGTCGAGCTTCGCAAACGCAACATCTGGGTGAGCGCGCCCGCCGGAAACCACAACTTCAAGAACGGCATCTCTTGGCCCGCTTGCCAGCCGAATTGCTTCGCCATCGGGGCCGTGCGGCCGGGGAAAGATGAGATCAATCTCGACCGCCACGAGAAGGTCGAGCTATTGGTCCCCGCCAGCGCCACCAGTTCATCGAACGCCTTCGCCTGCGGGGCGGCGATGATCTTGCGGGAAGCGATCGAAACCAGCAAATACGATTGGAAAGCCGACGGTAAGAATCTCCCCGAGGCCATGATGGCGATCATGCAGAAGACCGGCAAGGAAGTGCAGGACGGCCCGAAACGCACGTTTCGGCGGTTGGATTTGCTGGCGGCTTTGGATCATGTCTTTAGCAAAGTGAAGGATCGCTGATTTTGAGAATTAGGGGCGACCAAAACCACGGTCGCCCTGCGACTTATTTCACCTTTCGCTCATCAATTCGACACATAAATCGATCAAGATAGCCTCACGCGGAGCGGCCAATTCACAAGGAGGTGTCCCCGTGCTGGATGCACTCATCATTTCCGACTTGCACTTGGGCAGCGAGAATTGCCAGGCTCGTCAACTCACCCGGTTTCTCGAAGCGATTCGCGATGGGGAAATGCCAACCCAACGGCTCATCCTCAACGGCGACGTCTTCGATTCCATCGACTTCCGCCGTCTCAAGAAGCATCATTGGAAGGTGCTGTCGCTGTTGCGCAAGCTATCCGATCGGGTCGAAATCAGGTGGATTAGCGGCAACCACGACGGCTCGGCGGAGATCGTCTCCCATTTACTTGGCGTCGAAGTTCAGGATGAGATGATTCTGGAGAGTGCCGGCCGAAGGATTCTGCTGCATCACGGCCATCGCTTCGACGAGTTCATCGACAATCACCCGATCATCACGGCCGTCGCCGACATGATTTACCGGGTGCTGCAACGCATCGATCGCTCGCACCATTTCGCGAAACTGGCGAAGAGCAAGAGCAAAACGTTTTTACGCTGTACACAGAAGATTGAAAACAAGTCGATCGAATACGCGAAGAAGCTGGGATGCGAAGCAGTCTGCTGTGGGCACACGCACCGGGCGCTCGTTAACGAGAGCGGGCCGATCGCCTACTACAACAGCGGTTGCTGGACGGAGCGTCCGTGCAATTTTCTCACGGTGCTCGACGGCGACATTTCGCTCTTGGCATTCGAGGATCTGCTGGTGGACGCCCCGCTCTTCGATGAGTTGGAGTTCCCGCCGCGTAATCGCGAGCCGGCGATTTCGGGTTAGTGCCAACGAGCGGGGTTGCGTAAGCGCCCCGTGAATTTGCACACCCACGGGGCGCTCACGCAACCCCGCTCATTCCATCAATGTGAATCCGGATCGATCGGCTTACTGGCATCGATCTTCAGCCACAGCAAAACGCCGACGCCGTAGATTATGGCGTAGAGCGTGAACAACGTGACGAGTCCCGCCGTCTCATCACCAATGCCCTTGTAGTATTTGAGAATCCGGCCTGTCACAAAAAGCCCGAGTGCCGCGCCGAGATTGCCCACCATGTTCATGCATCCGGAAACGATGGCGGCATATCGGCGGCCGATATCCTGGCAGGTTGCCCACGCCGAGCCCATGATCAAGTCGTTGAAGAACCCGACTAACATGATGCAAATCGCAAAGGCCCAGAAATTGCCGAGCAGGAAAGAAGACATCAGGTAGCAAACGCCCGCCATCCCGTAGCCGATCATGGCGAAGATGCGGCGGCCCCATTTGCGGTCGCCGGTCCGGCGGACATAGCGATCTGTGAGGAGCCCGCCCAGCATGCAGCCGACCATGCCGATCAAAAGGGGCGTGCCGCTAATCAGACCGAGAAGCACCTTGCCGCCGTCGGTTTCGCGCATGCCGGGGAATTGGCTGCGGAGGGCCTTTGGCATGTAGTACATGAGGAAGTACCAATTGAAGTTCGTGACCATGTACATCAGGCAGACGAACAGTAAGTTCCGGGAACGCAGCAGCTTGCCCCAGGGAACACCGCTATGGCTTTCCGCTGTTTGTCCGGCGTTGATTAGTTCGCGTTCTTGCTGATTGGTCCAGGAGTGTTCTTCGGGACTGTTGGTGAACCAGAAGTAGAACATGATGCACCAAAGTCCCGCGATCCCGGCGAATAGCCAGAGAACCTCATTCCACTTAAAGCCGAGCAATTCCGTGAGGATAACCCAGATCATCGGCGTCAGACCGCCCATGAAACGAGCGGAGAGCCAGATCGCACCTTGTGCCGTCCCCCGTTGCGCAGCGGGAAACCAGTGGTAAAGTGATTTGGTGATATTCGGAAAAGCGCCTGCTTCACCCATTCCGAAGAAGAATTGCAAGACGACCAGCACCGTGAAGCCAATCAGCACGGCCCCAAAAGCGGGAATATACATTCCAGCGAAACCCGTCAGGCCGATGAAGAGCGACCACCACAGAACGATCCGCAGCAACGTGGAACGCGGACCATATTTGTCGCCCATCCAACCCGTCGGGATTTCAAAGAGAGCGTAAGCAAGCTGGAATGCGATCAAGACGATGTAGAAATCCTCAACGGGCCGGCCGACCGCCTTCATCATGTCGTCCTGGGCGTTGCCATTCACGGCCCGATCCAGGTACGTGATCATGGCCAGCAAACACAACATGCCAAGGATGGAATAGCGAACTCGGGTCGCCCCGAGCGCGGAAGGAGACGGATTGCTCATGCGTCATTTCTATGAACAGTTGGAGGGCGAGCGGATCAATTTATCCGAAGTAGGCGAGTAGGGCAAACAAGAAGATTGAAAGAAATGCAGGTCATTCTTCGTTATGCGGGCAACGCTTGAAGCGAGATAAAACTCGAGGGGCCGCTACGCAATTGCCGGTGCCCCCTGTTCGGGAGTCTTGGGCACGAACGCGAAGCGATAGCCATCGCCGAGTATCGTCCGGGTCATGTGAATGATCTCCTGCACGTGCCCGCGGAAATGCGACACGCTGTGCAGGGCCGCCCCAAAGCCCGTGACTTCGAAGCTCTGAATCCTACGGACACGCTGCCATTCCGCTACGTCAACTTTCTCCAATACCGCCTTTGCTTCAGCCACCGTGCCAGCGAGTTTGCTCCAGAGTTCAGCTTTCGGGAATGGCGTGCGTTCGTCGAATTCCGTTTGACGGCGACGATCGTCCTTGGCACTGCCGACGCCCGCGATGATCCACTGCCGAACGTTTCCCGCGAGATGCAGCATCAAGTTGCCGATGCTGTTCATTTCCGGCGACTCTCGCAGCCAGACCTGGGAATCAGTCAATTGATCGAGGCAGTGCCGTAAACGATCTAACGCCTGATTGAGTTCATCGTTGAGATCATGTGCCACGGTTTGGCAGAGAGTAGGTTGCATGGGATTTCGCTCTGAAGGCGTCACGCTAATAGATCCTGCAGAGGCCCCTTCTGGTCGAAGTCTTTCAACCCTGGGTCGGCGACGCCGAACGTGTCTCGCGGTTTGCCGGCCGCGTGCAGGAAGGTGCAGTAGAGATTGGCGATCGTCTTATTGCCGGGCCGCGCGTAGGCGGGGTATTCAATGTAACGGCCCGCGGTCTTTAGCTTGCCGCCGAGATTGCCGAGGATGACCATCGGCCATTCGGCACAGCGTGAGTGATGCTGCTCGGCGGAATCGCTCATGTAGACGATGCACGTGTTATCGAGCATCGTGCCGCTGCCTTCGGGGATCGCTTCGAGCTTCTTGGCCAGTCGGGCCATCTGCTCGATGTGAAAGCGGCGGATGATGTTGCTCAGGTCGTACCAGGTCTTTCCGTTGAAACTGCCGCCGTGCCCGATCGAATGCTTGTCGAGATCGATGCCGAGGCCCTGG
>JAIOQJ010000744.1 GCA_021413475.1 Planctomycetota bacterium
CTGTGTTCAATCCGTGGCTAGAAACTTTGCGATGTCCGCGACGAAGGAGAACTGATCCGTGATTCCGCTGGCGACGACCGCCATTGATTCGACCTTGCAACAGGTCTTTCGCTCGATCCTCCCCGAGGCGAGTTTGATCGGCACGGCTTGCGTTCTCTTCGTGCTCAGCACGTTCAACGTGAAGCGCCACACCGCCGGCGCGATCGCTTTGGCGGCCTGCGGTCTGGCCGCATTGTTGCATTTCTGCGTGGATCGGCCCACAGGCGTGGTCGAAACCGTTGCCCCCGCGCTCGGCGATCATCTTGCCCTGTTCATTCGCATCACGGCGTTGATCACCGGCGTCGTTCTCATCCTGTTCTGCTGGGACGAAACGAATAGCCGTCGGGCCTGCGATTATCACGCCTGCTTACTCTGCGTGATCGCGGGATTGTCGCTCGTTGGTGCTGCCAACGATCTAATCTTCCTTTTCCTCGCTCTCGAACTCATCAGCATCCCGACCTACGTGATGCTCTATTTGCCGAAGAGCCAGGACAGCCGCGCCCAGGAAGCGGCGGTCAAATATTTCCTGCTGAGCATCCTGTCGTCGGCGTTTCTGCTCTTCGGTTTCAGCTACCTCTACGGTCTGACTGGCACGACCAACATCACGGCCATTCTGCAGATTCTCCCGGCCGTCGCGGCAGGCGACATGGCGAACATGGCCCTCGTTGCCGCAGTGATGATCGTTGCCGGCCTCGGTTTCAAGGTGACCGCGTTCCCGTTCCATTTCTACGCGCCGGACGTTTACCAGGGTGCACCGCTCGGCGTGGTGTCGCTCCTGGCCTTTGTCCCCAAAGTGGCGGGTTTCGTGGCCTTACTGCGATTGTTCGGAACTTTCTGTACGATGTCGGCCGTCGATTACACGTTCACCAAGCAGTACATGATGCTGCTCTGGATCCTCGCGGCCGTGACGATGACGGCCGGCAATGTGATGGCCCTGCTCCAGAATAATATCCGCCGGATGCTCGCCTATTCGGGCGTGGCCCATGCCGGCTACATGCTCATCGGCCTGGCCGTGCTGCCGTCGCAAACCCCAAGGGGGGATTCGGCCGTCATCAACGGCGGCGATGCGGTTCTCTTTTACCTCGTCGCCTACGGGGCGATGACCATCGGGGCCTTCGGCGTTATCGCCTACCTGAGCCGGCCCGAGCGCAGTATCGATGCCGTCGACGACCTGGCCGGCCTACACGAAACCAATCCGCGCATGGCCCTGGTGATGGCCTTGTTCATGTGCAGCATGATCGGCCTACCGCTGACGGCAGGTTTCATTGGCAAATTCTTCCTGTTCTTGGGTGCGCTGGCCGTCAAGGACACGCCGCCGATGGGGCATCTCTATCAGGTGCTCGCGCTGATCGGTGCCGTGAACGCGGCAATCGCGGCGTACTACTATCTGCGTGTCATTAGCGTCATGTACTTACGCGGTTCGTTCCAACCCCCGATCCCGTTGCGGCCCTCACCGATCCTTCTGGCGATTTTCATCTGTGCGTTCATCACGCTCTTCTTCGGCATCTATCCCGCGCCGATATTCAACTCGAGCCGGATCGCGTTCGGGACGCATTAGGGTCTTTCCTTCAACGCGCATTCGTAACATTAAACTCGCACACCCCCCTGTTACGAATGTCCCATTTCTTGTTACGAATAAGGCGCGTTTTGTTACGCATAGGCCAGGTTTTGTTATGAATAAGGGAGTTTTTGTTACGCATCGGTCAGGTTTTGTTACGAATTAGTAGCCCATGTTCTTTATCCGAACACGATTCGGCGCGGCCAACCGGGATCGAAAAGCGTGTATCGGTTTTGACCGATCGAATCCGATCGGTTATGATTCAACTGGATGTGCGACCCGTTACGCCGTTGGGAGACACGGACGATTGCTTTCCGAGAACTGCTGCAAGCCCTGAAACGTTACGGCGCTCGCCTCGTAGGACCGATTCCGCCGCCGCGGCGAACGGAGCCAATCGAGGCGATTCGGAAATCGGCAGGGCCTGTTCCACTCGGACCGCTTCAGCGGTTAGTGCTCACGGACGAGGTTGAGCGAACGTTGTTCGCGGAATACGCGGAACATCGTGGCGGCCAGCGGGGCGAGGAAGAGACCGGATGGGTGTTGCTCGGCGTGCGAAATGCCGATGAAGCCATTGCCCTGGCAACTCTTCCGGCCGGTGCCAAGCGCGACGCGGGGTTTGCCCATGTCCGCTTCAACCCGATCGCTCAAGAACTCGCCAGCCGGGTCGTGCGGCAGGCGAACAAGCAATTGACAATGCTCGGCGTGGTGCATACACACCCAGGCAGTCTGCGGCATCCGAGCGACGGCGACTACCGCGGCGATATCGACTGGGTTTCGAACCTACGCGGCTCCGAAGGGATCTTCGGCATCGGCACCCATGAAGCATCTTCTTCGTGGCAGCCGGGTGCGAATGGGAAACGACTTGGCGAGCTTTGCTTTTCTTGGTATTCGTTAAGGGTCGGCGATCGGAACTATCGGCCGTTGAAAATCGAAGCGGCAAGCGGGCCTGATTTGGCCTTGCCTCTGCGGTCGATATGGGATGAACTGGAGAATCACGCGGAACGTCTCGACCGCCTGGCCAGGCAACTGACGCTGGTGCGGTTCGATGTGATCGAGGATGCCGATAGACCGGCCCTTGGCCTGACGATTCCGCTCGCGGATGGGCTTCGGTCCATCCGGGTGTTGATGCAAGGCAAAGACGTCCGCTACCTGCTGCTCGGTCCCGACGGAGCGATGCAGGCAGATTTTCGAGATGATTGCGTCGATCACGGCGTGTTCGTCATGCTGGCGGAACTGGCCCAATAGCTTTTGCCCTGAGGGCTACTCGGAGGAAGCATGGAGGTGATCTACGAATCGGGCGAATTGTCCGAAGCCGACATCACCGCAACCTCTGCTGAATTCGCAGCAATGGCCAACCAGATTGCTGAACTGGTTCAAAGCGGCGAAGGTGAAGTAAGGTTTCCCGCTTCAGGCGGTCGCGGATTGCTGGGATTAGTGGTCCGGATCAGCACAGGGCCAGCGGTAGTGGCGGTTGGTGAGGACCGGATGCTTTCGGTGGGTGGCAGTCGAGAAGCGGTTGAAATATTTGGACGTAACATACCGGACGAAAATTGTCTTCCGGATGGCTACCACGTGCATTTTGAACATGCGGGACGAGAGTCGCATGTGGCGTCCGATTCAGTTCCACTGGTAATGGTAGTTAACAACGTGGCTTAAAGAAACGTGCACAACCTGAGCCGTTGTCTTGATTCGTCAGTAGACCTCGTCGCCCGGGATTGTTTGGTCGCCCTGGAGGATGACTGTCATGGATTTCCGACCCCTGGATGAATTGGAGCGCAAGCAACTCGTGAACGCTCTGCGTGGTAACGCGGAGCAGGGGCGGGTGCTGTTGCTCGATCGAAACGACACCAGTTTCGCCGGCTCCGCCGATGAGGTGCCCGACGAGGAAGTCATCAGTGCGATTCGTTCGGTGCCTTGCCATTATTGATGGCGAGGTTTTGGCGAGCCGGCTCCCGTAAGGGGCCGGAGTAAGCAAGGCCCCTTACGGGAGCCGGCTCGCCAAGAACAACTCTTATGGGCCTACTCGATTCCGAAATCGGTAAGCGGCGGTTGCTCTCGGTGGAGATCCCGGCAATCGAACGCTACAACGTAGGCCGCGACCCCGCGTTTCGAATTCAGGTGACGCGGATGGGCGGGTCGTTGCTGCTTCGTTATCGCTTGAAGCCCGGACACAACATCTTTCAAATCGAAACCCGCCTGCCGTCGAGCTATCCGACCGTGCCGCCCGAGACGCGGGTGGTCACGCCGCTCAAACATTGTCCGCATCTTCTCGAAGGCCAAACGCTCTGTCTTTGGCGGCAAGGTTCGACTCGCGATACGAGCCGCTGGGACCCCGCCAAGTTCACGAGCGTCTTCGCCGTGCTGGCGGCGTGGCGCTGGTTGGCGTGTTATGAAGTGTGGCACGTGAGCGGCGAGTGGCCGTTGCCGGAGGCGAAATAATAGCCGCTTGCGGCGGAGCGCACTTCACGCTCCGCCGCAAGCGGCTATTATTTCGCGTCACTCACTTTCTTGAGCGCATCCTTAATCTTCGAAATATCCGGTGCGTCAATATCCTTGTATGCCAAACTCGCGGCGACCTTGCCCTTGCTGACGACGACGGCGGTCAGATGCGCATCGGTGTTGATCTCCCACCTTTTCGGGCCGGTCTTTTCGCCCATGAAGACGGCCAGCGAGCTGAAGGCGAAGCTTAGTGAATTCTGAAGTTTGGGGAGATATTCCTTCGTCATGTCCGGCTTCTCGGTCAGGAAAATGATGATGATTCGCACGTTCGGATTGGATTCCTTAACATCCGTGTCGAGCGTTTTCAGAAAACGCGACATCAAGCGGCTGAAGTTTTCTTGCTGAACAAAGACGTAGACCGTTGGTTCGTCCTTGCGTTCTTTCACGTACGAAACTTCCTTCCCTTCCACAAGACCAGTGACGCCGAAGACCATGAAGTCTTCGACCTTGTCACCCGTTTTCGGGCCAGACGTCACATCGGCGTGAAGGACGCTCGACACGAGCAACAGAGCGACACCGGGAAGAAAGAATCGAATCATGATGGCCCGGTGGTCGTGAGCGCCGCGGTCTCG
>JAIOQJ010000745.1 GCA_021413475.1 Planctomycetota bacterium
TCGGAGATCTTGACAATCCCTTCCGCCTCCACGGCGCCGACGGTCTCGTTATTCGTCTGAAATCGGGCCTGGGTCGTGACATCGATGTCCCGGCCATCGCTGTATTTCGCCATCACACGAAGTTGTTGCTCGCCATGCATGGGCATGATTCGCTCGGCCGGCTCGATGCGGATGCTCTGCACACGCGGAGCATTCGCGTCGCCAAACGGTGCCCCAACGGCAATCCAGGCGCGGATCGTGTCAAATGGTTCCGACTTGGCTTGGATTCGCAAGCCGCCGCCATGAGGCACTTGCCCGGCGGCCTTGGTGAGCAAGAGGCTCTTTTCTGGTACGGCGGGGAAAATCCGTCGGCCGCGGCCTTCTTTGATTAGAGCGTTGAAGTCGGCCGGAGGATCAAAGCCGAACACGGAAAGCTTGAAGCCGTTCTGCCCTTCCGCCTTGCCATGACAACCTGACGCATTGCAGCCAAAGCGACCGAGGAGCGGCGAGATATCATTCTCGAAGTGAAACGTTCTGGTCAACGAAGCACCGCGAACGACGACTGGCACCGAAAGCACAAGGCCACGAACTTCGACGCGAATTGTCGTGGCCCCGTCCGCTTTGCCGCGGACCAGCCCCCGGTCGGAGATTTCAGCGATCTTCGGATCGGCGACCTGGTACTTGGCCGACCGGGTCAAATCGAGAAACACTCCGTCCGCCACTCGCTCATGCACCAGCAAATAATGCCGGGATGCGGGACCCGACAACGACAACGACGGCGGATCAACGATCACCGAAGAAGCAACATCTTCCGCGCGGATCGTCGGGATGGCCGCGACGAACAAGAGAATCACGCTAGTAATTTTGAGAACCAAATTCATCGGGACGGTCCTTGGGGTCGAACCGCAAAAGGTAGGGGCGCATGAGACGTAGTCCGGTTGCTCCGCAACCGGTGACCGGTTGCGGAGCAACCGGACTACTTACCGAAACCAAGGCGGGAGAAAACTTTCGACCTATGAATTATTATCACGATTCAGCGAGCATCGCAAAGGGAATCTTTCGCAATTCGGCGAGGGAGGGAGATTTCGCCCTTCGGGGAGCTCAAGTATTCATTTGGCGAGCCGAGCCGCGTGAGCGGCCGGGTGATACAGAAAAATGCACTATATTCGCTGAATCACCCGGCCGCTCACGCGGCTCGGCTCGCCAAGAATCACCCCGCCATTCGCAAGGGAATTGATTCGCCGGCGGCAATCAATTGATTCAGCGGCGCCCGCTCCGGCTTCACCAATGCCGAAATCGGCACAAAAAAGGAATGTTCGATCGCATGTTGCCCGCGAAGGACCGCGTGGCTTAAACCATCGGCGAATAACAACCAACCGGAACCCGGCGGGAATTTCCAGATTCGCTTGGGTGACTTCTCCTGAAACTCTTCGTCCGCACGAAGCATACTCTGCAATTTCAACATGAACGAATCATAAGCCGGCCGACCGGACCAATCACGGTGCAACAACCGTTGCAGACTGGAAAGCGATTCCGTCCACTCTTGCGGCGTCCAGTTCGGCAAACGGTTTCGGCGAAGGTAGCGGGCTAGCAATGCCTCGAACTTCTCCGAGGTGATCCACACCCGCGGTTCGACGGGATTCAGGTTCACGAACAAGCGTAGGATGCGCCGGCCCCCTGCGGGGCGCGATGAAAAATTATCGACGTGGAGAAGGTCGTTCCGCGAGTGATGAGTCGGCCGCACCGCTTCTTCTTCGGTGCGAAGCGAAACTCGGTCGCGTACCCATTTACCCGTGTATTCCGATAGCTCGTTGGCCAGCCAACCGGTCGCGGCATCGGAGAACTTTCGGAGGAGCCCGCTCAAACGTTCGGCATCTTCGATGCCGGTAAACGCTTGCCCTTTAAGTCTGCCTGAGAGCGGGTCGTAGGTGATTGCTTGCTGAGAAGTGGAACGGACACGTTGGCTGCGAAGAAAATCCGCGTCGGCCCCTTCAACCTGGACGAAAGGCAGCGCGGAAAATGGCACGAGTTCGCCCTCTTCCAGGCGTTCGGCCAGCGTTCGGGATTCGTTCTTCGTCGGGTCGCCGGAGGTACAGGCAATGGCAATGAGAGAGTGAAGCATGTCGGGCCGTTTTGAGGCACGTAGCGAACATCGCCGCCCAGTTCTCGCGTCAAACGCCAGGCGGTCGGTAGGCCAAAACCCCGGCCGCGCCCGGCGGGCCGACCGGAATAGAACGGATCGAACATGTGCTCTTGCTGTTCGAGTGTCAGCCCGGGACCATTATCCTCGACGCGAATCTCCACTCGTCCGCCTGTCAATTCGATGCCGACGCGAACCCATCCCTTGCCGGGAGCGGCGGCTTCGATGGCGTTGCGTACCACGCAGCCGATGGCCGTTTGTAGCATTTTCGGGTCGCCATCGATCGAGATGGGGATGCCAGCCTGCGCGCTATCGAGGGCCACGCCCATTTCGCCCGCCAGTCCCTGAAATTGAAAGACGGCCGCTTTCACGACATCCGCCACGGCGATGCGTTCCAGCCGAACTTGAGGCGGCCGAGCGAACTGCATTAACTCCGCCAGAATCGAGTGAATCCGTTGCGTTTGTCGGACGATCGATTCGAGTGCCGAGCGCTGCCGATCGTCAACGGGGCGATGAAGCAGATACTGGCTTTGTCCCGAAATAACCGCCAGCGGATTGTTGATCTCGTGGCTCGCACCCGCCGCGAACTCCGCGAGGGCCGCGAGTTTCGATGTCTGTAAACGTTCCGCCTCGTTCGAACGCATCCGCACCAGCAACCGATGCATACGATCGAGATCGCGTTCCAGCGGTTCGAGAAATGGCGAGGCTTCCGCACGTCGCTGTTTCACCGCAGATTTCAATAGCGAGGGCAAACCCGACACGGAACGTGGATCTTGCCATTCCGGCTCAAAGGCCTCATTGAAGTCGACATGGCGGAAGCGATCTGACACGACCAGTAGGTCGGCAGTTTCCATCTTCAAACTTGCAAGCAACGTCCCTTCCTCGAGCCGGGAGGCCAATCCGAGTGAATAGCCCGCCCGATCCGCCAGCAAGATCGCCAGTTTCACCGTGGCGAACAAGCGTGTCTCACTCCCCAGCGGCTCGGCCGTTTCGACGGAAAGATCGAGATGCCCGACGAGCAAGCGAAGCCAATCGGGAAGTTGCCAGCGGCGAGCGAGACGCCGCGCAATCGACGACTGATCGTAGCCCCAGTGTCGAATTTGCGTCGATTCCGGATCGACGAAATACTCTGGATCGACCAAACAGGCTGCGATTTGGCTCGGATCCGCGGCGGCCGTGGCAAACCAGCCAAGCGGCGACAACATTCCCGCGGTCCAGGCCGCGACAGGATCGCAACAGCGAGTCAAATTGGCGATGATTCGCGCATGATGAGCGATCGCGAGAGCGGTTTGATAAATGGGCAAAACCGCGGGTTGCCGCCAATCGATCCAGCAGCCTCGATCATGCTCGAACCAATTCACAACTGTTTCGAGAATACGCGGTTCAAGAAAACGCGCGGGCCGGTTGGCTTCGGATTCGACAGAGGCGGCGCGAAATGATCGAAGACGTTGAATGAGCAGGAGCGCGGCAGGATCGCGACGGAGGGTTTGCCAGGTGGCCGGCGACAACGGCTCGGCAAGGACCGTTAAAGAACGGGCATCGGGCCAGAGCCAGGGCAATTGGGCCGCGATTTCGCCCGTCGCCGGAAGATGCACCGTCATGCTCCTTCCATCCATGGAAAGTATTCGCTATGTAGTAAAATAGTGGGCAGCCGATCGACGGCTGCCCACTGGTATTACAATCATCACCCACGGTTCAAACCGCGGCGGCAGGTGCCGGCTCGATATCGAGCTGAGCGCACATCCGGTCGATCAAGACATCGACGTCGAAAGGCTTGTGCAGGAAGTCGTCCGCGCCAGCCAGACGGAGTTCCTGGACCTTGTCCTCTTCGACCAAGCCGGAGATGCACAGAATCCGAACATCTTCCAGCGAGGGGTCGGCACGGACGCGATGGCAAACTTCCTTGCCATTAATATCCGGCAGCATGACGTCGAGCACGATCAGGTCAGGGTGGTATTCCTTGACCATCATGCCCGCGTCGAAGCCGTTCTGGGCCACGCGAACCTCGAAGCGACCATCCTCGTCGAGGACCTTGCAGATCAGTTCCACAAGCTCGGCATCATCATCAACCAGCAGCACTTTGCGCTTGCCGCTCTCAAGAGCATCGGTCGGAATGCCGTTGTCCTTCATGAATTTGTAGAGCGCTTCACGGGGAATCCGGCGAAAACGAGAGCCGGGCACGCGAAACCCCTTCAATTGTCCATTGTCGAAGCAGCGAATGATGGTCTGCTGGGAAACTTTGCAGATTTTCGCGGCTTCGCCTGTCGTGAACACAGTCTTCATTCGTATATCCACCCTTGATTGGCCCTGGGGCCAAATCGCATGAGTGTGGTTCAGGAAACAGGCTGTCCGTAAGCCCCTCACTGAACCGGGATCATCCCTGA
>JAIOQJ010000746.1 GCA_021413475.1 Planctomycetota bacterium
GCTATTCTGCAGCATGCTTTGATTTCTATGAGGAGAGCGTGCGATGATGCTGGTTCGATACTTTGCATTGGTTTTGGCTCTTACTGCTTGGCCTACTTTGACGGCGCAAGAACTTGCCAAGGAAGTTGCTCAGCCTTATCTGGAGAAACAAACGGGGTTGAAATTTCCGCCGCAGATTGACCGGCTGAAGTTTGATAGCTCCAAGGAATTTGGCGATCCCAGGTTGGGGGTTGGCCTGCGCTATCGGTCGCCCGAGTCGCTGCACATCGATGCGATTATCTACAACCAGGGGCTGAAGACGATCGCTGCGGATCCAGCCGATCCACAGGTGAAGGAAGAAGTCGACCGGGCTCTCCGCGATATTCAAACCGCGGCCGACCGGGGTTTGTACAAAGATCTTAAAGTTGTTAGTCGCGAGGTTGTGCCGCTGAGTAAAGCCAAAGGTGCACCAACTGCCCATAAGTTGTCGCTGTCGTTCACGCTGACGGAAATACCGCGAGAAAGTTGCTTGTACTTGTTCGTCTATAAGATCGATTCATCGTTCGCGGCAGCGAACGACTTACTCAATCTGATAAGTCTGCCCACGCAGCGTGATCAGCAGTTCTTCGCCATCTTGCTGGGTGGCGAGAACGGCGTTTTCATCCGTGGAGTTGGCTTTCACCAGGGCGAAATAGTCGTCGCTGAAGCGTTTGACCTTCTTGATCTTGGCTTTGTCTTTTTCCATGTCGACCGTTTGGGCATTCGCTGCGATCCAGACCTTGCCACGGCGATACAACGTTTGGCTGCCGACATTTTGCACCGCTTCGGCCGAGACCACTTCGTCCTTATCGATGTCGCGATAGAAGTTCTGGCCCTGCGTTGCCTTGCCAGCGCCATAGCCACCGGCCGCGCCGGAAATCGCACCACCATTGGCAATCCGCAAACCGGGCGTTGCACTGGCAGGCGCGGGCTGTCCGGCAACTGCAGGACCGGAAGCAGCAGCGTCGGCTGCAGGTGCGTCGTATCGTCGTGTCGTGTTCGCGGCGATCGCCGCATCCTGCAACATCTTCTTTTCAGACCGCTGAGCAACACCCGATCGGCCTTCGGCTTCACGCAGGCGATCGACTGCTCGGCCCGCTTGTTCGAAATGCAATCGCGAATCGGCCAGCTGACCAGGCCGCGCCAAATCATCGGCGAGGAACGAAGTATACGGCGTGAGAATGCCGTGCTTCGTCGCCAACGTGACAAGCTCTTTCACGAGCTCATCGTTCTTACCCTTCAGATCGATCTCGTCGATGATCTCACCGACGCGGCGCAGGGCCCAGAGTTTTTCGACAAACGCATACGTTTGGTCATTGCTCTTTTCGACGAGTGTCGCGGGGAAGTCGTACTTCTTCTCATCGCTGTTGAGCTTGCCCGTGATGTTCACCTTCGCATTGCCGGGCTTCTTATAACGGCCAACCATCACCAGCTGCTCGCCGGCGAACAGGTCATACACTTCCTTGGGATAAACGCGATTCACCGACGGGCCCGATTCGGTCGTGGCCGCATCGACTTCGATCTTCACGGCAACATTGTTCAGCACCGGCGAACTCATCTTGGCATACAGTCGGCTGACGCTGGCTTCGATGTTTTCATCCGGTCGCACGTATTCGCTTTGGCCGAAATTCTCGCGGCCCAGACGATCGAGCAACCGGCTGTTCACGTCGTAACCCACGCCGAAGTTAATGATCCGAGCGCGGATCTTGTTGTTGTTCTTCGCATTCGCAGCGATTTTCACTTCGTTCGTTTCACCTGCGGTCGGCAGACCGTCGGTGAGGAAGAGCACATAATTCGGCCGCTTGTCATCCTTGATCATCGCCAGCGCGGTCGACATCGCACCGTCGATGTTCGTGCTGCCACCGGCATACAAACCTTCGACGAAGCCGAGCGCTTGCTTGCGCGTCTCATCGTCGTACTTCTGCAACTCCGGCTTGAATGACTCTACCGAGCTGTCATAGGCCACGATGTTGAACGTATCGCCGGTTCGCAGATTGTTCAGCACAAACTTGATGGCGTCTTTGGCTTGTTCAATCTTCTTGCCGCTCATGCTTCCCGAGCGATCGGCGACGACGATCACAGTCTTGTTCGGCCGATCGGCGCTTTCGGTTTTGATCTCCGGGCTGGCGAGCATCAGGAAGAAACCTTCCTCGCTGTTCTCCGGCCGATAGCTGATCAGGCTCGCGCCGAGTTTGCCGTCGTTCGTATCGAAGAACAACCGGAAGTCCGTCGTGGGAATCGTGTTCGTCGCTTCGTACTTCACGACCGCGTGCTTGTTGTCGGGTTGTTTCTTTTCGATCGTATGCGTCGGGCTGAAAACACTCTTGATATCAACGGCCGTTT
>JAIOQJ010000747.1 GCA_021413475.1 Planctomycetota bacterium
GAACGCGCAGTTGGTCACTTCGTCCTTGGGGACCGGGAGGAAGGTGAGGAGCTTTCCTTCGATGTCGAAGACGTAGATGCCACCTTTTTTATCCGTGGCCGGTTCGACCGGGTTCGGCTTGTTCAGGCCACCCGCGACGTAAAGCCGGCCTTTGCTGTCCTGCTTGATCCCGTCCGGTCCACGGCCTTCGCCCCAGTCGTAGAGCAGCTTCTTGCTCGCCAGATCGACCGTGCCATCCTTTTTCAGATCGAAGCGATAGAGTTTGCGGGCGGTCTTCCGGGCGCTATTGTTATTATCGGCGACGAAGAGGTACTTGTCGTCCGCGGAGACCAACACCCCGTTCGGGCGTTCCAGTTCCCGGCCGATGATCCGCGACACTTTCCCGTCGAGATCGATGCGATAAACCCCTTCGACAATCTTCCCGTCGGCATCAGTCATTTCGAGGTGCTTGCGGCCGCCGTAGCACGGGTCGCTGAAGTAGATACGGCCTTGCGAATCGACCGTTATGTCGTTCGGTTGGTTGTACTTTTTGGTGTCGTATTTTTCAGTCAGCACGGTGATCGTGCCATCGAGTTCTGTACGCGTGACTCTTCGTTTCTCGGGCTCGCAAGCCAGCAGGCGGCCCTTGGCGTCGAAAAGCAAACCGTTCGTCCCGGCATTCTTGCGGTAGACGACGGTCTTCCCGGTCCGATCAAGCTGGTTGATGTTCCCGTTGTTACCACTCATCAGGACGCCAAGTTCGGGATGCCAGGCCGGCCCCTCGCCGCCCCCCTCGGCCTCGATTTTTAGCTTGGCATCCTTGGCGAAGATTTCCTCGTCGGCTTGGAGGGGCGTCGAGAAGAGGAAAGCAAACAAGATCAACAATAAGCGGTTCATGGGTACTCCAGATAGATTTGCCGTCGATTCCTTGGCGAACGGGGGTAGCCTATGGCGCGAGCGGCAGCGTAGAATGATGATGTCGAGTTCTTCAAATTCTTCAAGGACCCTTTCGCATGAAAGCCTTGATTCAGTTCTCGGACGGATTCGAGGATTTGCATTTTCTTGAGCGTTCATAGTGACCCGTTTTAGCGGGTCGGGATGCCAGACCCGCTAAAGCGGGTCACTACAAACAAGATGCAGGTAGTTCGTTTCGAATAGGAAACACCATGTCCGGTTCATTCCGATTTATACCACTCGTGATTGGCTTGATCGTCCTGGCCTCCTTCATGGCGCGAGGCTGCAAAGAGGGACCGTTCGGACGTTCGCAACTCATCACCATCACTCCCGAGCAGGAGTTGCAGCTCGGCCGGCAGGCGTATCAGCAAGTCCTCTCTAAAGAGCGAAGCAACGTCGTGCAGAACGATCCGATCGTCGATGAAGTGCGCGACGTTGGCAATCGCTTGCGGATTGCGGCCGACGATCCGGCTATTCGGGCCAAGCTGGGCATCGCAAAGGATCTGAAACTTGAGTGGGAGTTCAATGTCGTTCGCAGCAATCAGGTGAATGCGTTCTGCCTGCCGGGCGGGAAAGTCGTCGTCTATACCGGAATTCTACCGGTCTGCCAGAACGATGCGGGCCTGGCGGTGGTCATGGGGCACGAGATCGGCCATGCCCTGGCCCGGCATGGTGCGGAGCGCATGACGCAGGGACAAATGTACTCAATCGCGCAAATGGCGGTTGCTTCGTCGCTCGGCGGTCTCGACCATAAGAAGCAGATGATGGTTATGGGCATGCTTGGTGCCGGGGCGCAGTTTGGCGTCTTGCTACCGTTCAGCCGTAGTCATGAATCGGAGGCAGATCGCATCGGCATCACCCTGATGGCTGCCGCCGGTTATGATCCGCGCGAGGCAAGTCGTTTCTGGATTCGCATGTCCGAGAAGGCCGGCAAAAGTGGTCCGGAGTTCATGTCAACACACCCCAGCCACGAAACGCGAGTTGCTGACTTGCTGGTTTGGGAGAAGGAAGCGCTGCCCTATTACGAAAACCGTCCGCACGCCCCCGATCGGTCGCTAATGAATCTGGGGCGGGATTTCTCGCCGACGCCGAAACCGAGAGAACGTCAACCCGTTCCAAACAAAGGTCCGGGCTGGGAAATCAAGTAATCTCCAAGCCGAGGGGTAAGACTCCGCGAACCCCATAGGCATGGGGTTAAGATTTTTCACCACAGAGACACAGAAACACAGAGAAAACAGGAGAATTCGGTAAGAGACTTCGAGTGAATTCTGTCTTTCCTATTTGTTGTATTTTCTCCGTCTTCTTCTCTGTGCCTCTGTGTCTCTGTGGTTCAATTCTTAATTTGATGCACATGGGGTGAGGCTTCGCGAACCCTTCAGACCCCGAGACTTTGGCTCACGAAGGCCCGACGACCACGATCTCTTGCACCTGCCAATCCCCATTTTCCTTGGCGACGGTGAGGGTGAATACGCGCTGCGGTTTCAGCTCAGCGTCGATGGTGAAGATCTCGAAGACGGCAGGCTTGCCGGCCGTGATATCACGTTTCGTGAACGAGAAATCCTTGTCTTCGCCTTTCATGAGTCGAAGCGTTTCGATCAATCGGACATGGCTGTAGCCCAGGTCGGCATCGTCGGCACTCTTGGGTGGGCACTCGCGTGCCTTCCATTTCTTGGCCAAAAGTGCGCCCGCCAACTGCAGGTCGCCGCCCAGCAAGTTCTCCAGGAAACACTGCGCGACGATCTGCGCACCGACCAGTTCGGGGCCTGGGTCGTCCGTGTTGTAGGCTTCTTTGCAGAATGAGGTCCGCTGGAACCAATCGATGCTGAAACCGAATTTCTTGTCCGCGGGATCGGGAGCCAAACGCATGCAATACCCTTCGTGTTTGCCGTTGTTCAATTCGACAATTCCGTAGAAGCAAGGCCCTGGAGTGGCCGAGATGTAGGTGAGGTCGACGGGATAGGTCCCTTGCGCCCATTGCTTAAAATAACTTTGCAGAGCGTCCGGATTAAAGCCAAGCTCTTTGTCCGCCGCGTTGCTGGGGCGCGGTGGGGCGATTTTCCTTTTGAATTCCGGCGTCAAGGCATGGTGGACGGCTGTGCCGTCTTTGAGTGCATTCAAAAACGAGAGAACCAGATCCGGCGCGCCGGCATCGATCTGGTTTCGTTCCACCGGCTTGGGTTCATCGACGGTCGGCAACAGGCTCGTCTTCTTCGACTCTCCGCAGCCGAGCGCTGCCAACATGATGCTGAAAATGAAACCGCGAAAGCCGGCTTTCCATTCCGAAATACGAGACATAGCTCACCTCCTGTGATGAATGCCGGTTGCGGTACCGAAAAGAGTTTTAGCCACGGATTGAACACGGATGAAACACAGCGCGGGAAACCCGCAACCCAAGAGTTTTGACCACAGAGGCACCGAGGACACAGAGAAAAAATCTGAAAAGTTCCTGCTTTCTCCGTGTCCTCCGTGTTCTCTGTACTACTCACTCCTCGTTTGTTGTTCTCGAAACACAATTTTCTTATCGAATTGACCGAGTCGTCGCGCGAGTCTCCGGAAGCCTCCGACTCGCGGCTAAACTGGTTTTCTCTGTGTTCTCTGTGCCTCTGTGGTGAAAAATTCTTGGGTTGCGGGTTGCCCGCGCTGTGGCTCATTTCTTTATTAATTTGCGCACGCCGCGAAGATTTTGAGGCAATGTAACACGGATGAAATCCAAAGAATTCCGATCTTTATCCGTGTTTCATCTGTGTTCAATCCGTGGCTAACTCTATGCCTTATTTGGCGGCGGCGACGACCATCTTCGCCGCTTCGGTTAGCCCCGGGGCGCTCTGAATCATCGGCAGTTCGGCTTTGACTCCGTTGAGAATCTCGCGGGCTTTATCGACATTGGTCCCTTCGAGCCGCACCACCACGGGCACCTTGAAACCGACCTCGCGGCCGGCCTTCACCAGTGCGTCGGCGATCAGGTCGCACTTGGCAATGCCGCCGAAGATGTTGACGAGGACGCCCTTCACTTTCGGATCAGAAAGGATGATGCGGAACGCCTCGATGGCTCCCTCGGGGGTGACTCCGCCGCCCACGTCGAGGAAATTGGCCGGGCTGCCGCCGTGGTAGTTGATGATGTCCATCGTCCCCATGGCGAGGCCGGCACCGTTGACCAGGCAACCGATGTTGCCATCCAGTTGAATGAAATTCAGGCCTGCCTTCGCGGCCCGAATTTCGGCCGGGTTTTCCTCGGCCAGATCGCGCAAGGCCTCGACATCCGGATGGCGGAAAAGAGCGTTGTCGTCGAAATCGATCTTGGCGTCGAGGGCGACCACGTCGCCCTTCTTGGTGACGGCCAGCGGGTTGATCTCGGCCAGGCTCGCGTCTTTTTCGAGGAAGACCTTGGACAAGGCCATCATGATCTTCTCTGCCTTGGGGACCTGATCGCCCGTGAGGCCGAGTTCGAAGGCGATTTTTCGAGCCTGATACGGTTGCAGGCCGAGCTCGGGAGATACCTGCGCCTTGAGGATCTTCTCCGGTGTTTTCGCGGCCACTTCTTCGATGTCCATGCCGCCCTCGGCGCTGGCCATCATCACCGGCACGCCCGAAACGCGGTCGAGAACCATGCCGAGGTAATATTCCTTGGCCGGTTCCGCGTCCGACTGAACCATCAGCTTGCTGACCTTCTGCCCATCTGGCCCCGTCTGCTTGGTCTTCAGCGGGTGCGACAGCATCGCCTGAGCGAGTGTCTTGATTTTTTCCTTGCTGGTGACGAACTTCACCCCGCCGAGCTTGTCAGCATAACCGACGAGTTGACCCTGCCCGCGACCGCCGGCGTGAACCTGGCACTTTAGCACGACGCCGCCGCCGGCACTGAGCTGGTCGAACGCCTTCTCCGCCTCTTCTGGCGAGCTGACGATGATGTGCTTCGGAATCGTGGCCCCTGCGGCCGCCAGCAGTTCCTTCGCCTGATATTCGTGAATCTTCATTCGGTATTTCCCAAGATGGAGGTTTTCACCTGTTATATGGGGGACGGGGACCGTCTGACAGGAGACTCTTGGAAGAGGTTTTGATTGAATGTGCCCATGGCCGATGGTAGCCTAACCGCACGTCGTGTTAGCCCGACGCGCTAGCGAGGGAGCAGCTTCCCTCGCTAGCGCGT
Organism: Planctomycetota bacterium; assembly: GCA_021413475.1. GTDB lineage: Bacteria > Planctomycetota > Planctomycetia > Gemmatales > Gemmataceae > JAIOQJ01. The sequence goes on from JAIOQJ010000747.1 coordinate 5,078, forward strand.
CGGGTTAACGGCCAAGCCGATTCTACCCGAGACTCAAATGCACCCCTCCGCCACCCTTCTCCAAGACCTCGTCCGCCTGCCATCCGTGAACCCAATGGGCCGTACCTGGCCGTCAGACTCGATTCTCTTCGAGCATCGTGTCACCGATTACTTGGAACAGTTTCATCGGAAACTGGGGATCCCGTACGAACGGCAAGCCGTTGCACCCAAGCGCGAAAACATGATCGCTCGCTTCGATTCCCCAGGAGCGACCGAGACCGTCCTTCTTGAAGTCCATCAGGACACCGTGCCCGTCGAGGCGATGATTATCGATCCCTTCGGTGGCGAGATTCGCGATGGCAAGCTTTACGGCCGCGGCTCGTGCGACGTGAAGGGGAGCATGGCGGTCATGATGAGTGTGCTCGAACGGCTCGTCCGCGAGAAGCCGAAGAACGCGGCCAACGTGATCCTGGCTTGCACTGTCGACGAAGAACACACCTTCCTCGGGGTGCAGGCCCTCGTCAAAAAAGTGAAGGCTGACGTCGCGATCGTGGCCGAGCCGACGCAGTTGAAGATCGTCAACGCCCACAAGGGCGTCGTTCGCTGGAAGCTTCACGCACCCGGCCGGGCCTGCCATAGTTCGGCACCGACGCAGGGCGTCAACGCGATCTATCGCATGGGCCGATTGCTGTTAGCGATCGAGGAATACGCTGCCAAATTGCAATCCTCGAAGGCCCACGAGCGACTCGGGCCGCCCACCATCAGCGTCGGCCGCATTGATGGTGGCGTGAGCGTCAACACCGTGCCCGACCGCTGCGCCATCGAGATC
>JAIOQJ010000748.1 GCA_021413475.1 Planctomycetota bacterium
CGCGCTCCACTCCGGAAACCTACGAGGAGCGGCTAAACGTTTAGCCGCTCCTCGTAGGTTTCCGGAGTGGAGCGCGGCAAACAACGGAATCATTTGCCGCTGGCCCAAGTTTCGCCTATTCTTGCGGCATGGCGACACCCACATCGGATCGGCAGCGTCAGGCCTTCCTATTTTTCCTGCTGGCACTGCTGCCGGCCGGCAACGCACTCAATCCTTGTCTCGATGTCGATACCTGGTGGCATCTGCGTGTTGGGCAGACGATCGTCGAGACGCACCAAATTCCCGTCACCGATCCTTTCTCCCAGCTCGGCAGGGAAGAACGCGTCCCCTGGATTGCCTATAGCTGGCTTTATGAATTGCTCCTTTTCGGGGCGTATCAAGCGGGCGGCTTCGCGGGGATCATGGTTTGTCGGCATCTCTTTGACTTGCTTTCGTTCGCGAGCATTGCGTGGGTTCTTTTACGGCACGCCCGGTCGTCTTGGGTCGGGCTTGGCGTCCTGGCTCTGGTCACGGTCTCATTGCTGCCGTTCACGCCGGAACGGCCCTGGCATATCACGATTTTCCTGACCGCGTTGACCCTGCACGCGGTGCTTCGATTGCGTGAAGGCGCTTCACTGGGCCGGTTCTGGGGACTGCCGATTCTTTACATTCTGTGGGCGAATGTTCACATCCAGTTCGTGATGGGTTTCGCGGTGCTGGGGATGGCCTGGGCCGTCACGATGGTCGAATGGTTGCGAAGCCGGGATGAAGCGAAATGGATGCAGATGCGAGGAATCTTCATCCTGGGTGCTTGTTGCACGCTGGCAACGCTAGTCACGCCATTCCATGTGCGACTCTATCTCGTGATCTGGGAGTACGCGACGCAGACCGCGGCCTTGCGGCTTGTCTCTGAATTGCAGCCCCCCGTTTTTTCGAACTGGTGGAACTGGCCGTTGGTCGTTCTGCTGTTGCTGGCCGCCTTCGCCATCGTCAGGCAAGGGTATCCACTCTGGGATCTAGTTCTGTTGATTTCCGCGCTGTTCTTCAGCCTGCGGATGCAGCGTGACCTTTGGTACGGCGTTCTCGCCAGTGGCACGGTGATCGTTCGCGGCCTCCAAATACCTTCAAAAGAAGACGTGAAATGGTCGGCCTGGCGAGTGGTCGGCATTTCTCTCGTGGCACTCATCTTCATGCGCGGCGTCTGGGAACTCGTGCAGAGCACGGGGATGATGCGCCGCGATTCCTTCGCGATTGCCCACGACGAGGCATTTCCTGTCGGTGCCGTCGATTTTGTGAAAGCGAATCGCCCGCCAGGGCCGCTCTACAACAACTTCGATTGGGGCGGTTATTTGATCTGGACGCTCGCGGACTACCCGGTCAGCATCGACGGCCGCACCAATCTCTACGGTGAAAAACGCCTGGAACATTCGATGGATACCTGGCTCGCTTTGGCAGGGTGGGAAGAGGATATCGAATCGCAAAAAGCTAAGGTGATCATCGCGCCGATGAAACGCAAGGACAAGGAGCAACCGCTCACGGATTTGCTACGCAATCATCCAAAGTGGAAGATCGCGTACGAAGACAAAACGGCTGTGGTTTTCGTGAGAGTGCCGTGAGATGAACGACGCGCCAAAAGGCATATCACGAAAGCACGAAAAAATGAAAGCACGAAATGGCCGATGTTCTTCTTTCGTGTTTTTTCGCTCTTTCGTGCTTTCGTTATAAGATTTTTGGTTTTCCTTCACGGCGCCAGCACTTTCAACGGCGTTTCGAACTTCACTTTCTTATCCCCGAGTACATCGTCCACGGCAAGTACCAGCGTAAAGTTGCCAGCTCGATTCAGATAGAGCAAGCCGTTGTAATTCACCTGGGTGGCCTTGACCGCGTCGTCGGGGTTGTTGAGTTCTGCCTTGATGATTTGTGGTTTCTCGTGAACGGGCTTTCCTTTATCATCCAGCACCGTGATGCTCAGCGTGGTTTGCACTTTCTTCTTGCTCTTGTCGAAGCCAATTACGCGCAGCTTGAAATGGACCGATTCGCCGACCATGCCGCCGGCCGGTGCAGGGATCTTACCATCCGGATCACGCCAAAAGCGAATGGCGACAATCTGGAAACTGATCGGTTTGCATGTGAGTTTTCTCTCGATCGTCGCCGTCTCCTTGCCGATTCGATCCGTGAGATTCAGGCTCAAGGTATACTCGCCGGGCGGAGCGTTCTCGGGCACGTTCATGATGACGAATGCTGGGTAAGTATTGGCCCCAAGTGAAAGCAGCCTCTTGGCGGTATTTTTCGTGTCGAAGACTTTTTTCCCCGTGGGACTCGTCAATTTCATTTCAACTTCGACGTCGGTCTTGCCGTCGGCATCGGTCTTGGCACCGGCGACTTGATATCGGAACAAGATCTCATCGAGGGGGTAGAAATCAAGCGTTTCTCGTACAGGCCCGAGCGGACCTTGAGCACCTTCCATTTTGGTAATTTCGAGTTTACCCCAAACTGGTGCGGTACCCAGCAGGGCAATGAGGCAAACGATGAAGTTCTTCATGAACGAATCCTCCAAGGTAATTGAATCAATCGATGGCCGTGCGGGTCAGATCGACGTAGGCGTCTGTGCGACGATCGCGGAAGAAGGGCCAGTTGCGGCGAACGTCTTCCATGCGCCGGCGATCGCACTCGACAATGACGAGTTCTTCTTCCAGATGGCCGGCCCGCTTCAGGAGTATGCCAAAGGGATCGCTGACGAACGAAGCGCCCCAGAATTCCAATCCGCCGTCGGCGGACGGTTCAAAGCCGACGCGGTTGATGGCGGCCACGTACAGGCCGTTGGCGATGGCGTGGCTGCGCTGGATCGTTTCCCAGGCATCGTGTTGGGACTTGCCGAATTCCGCCTTCTCGCGGGGATGCCAGCCGATGGCCGTGGGGTAGACAAGTACCTCGGCTCCTTTGAGCGCCGTCAGCCGCGCCCCTTCGGGAAACCACTGGTCCCAGCAAACGAGAGTGCCGACCTTGCCAAATTTCGTCGGGAAGACGCGGAAGCCGAGATCGCCTGGCCGAAAATAATATTTCTCAAAAAAGAGCGGATCATGCGGAATGTGCATCTTGCGATAAATGCCGAGCATGCTGCCATCGGCATCGAAAACCACGGCCGTGTTGAAACACAAACCGGGCATCCGTTTCTCGAAGAGCGACGCGACGACGACGACCCCCGCTTCTTTCGCCACAGCCGAGAGTCGTGCCGTGCTCGGACCAGGAATCGGCTCCGCCAAATCAAAGAGTTCGATCTGATGGGTCTTGCAAAAATAAGGGGTAAGAAAGAGTTCAGGCAAACACACGATCTCGGCACCAAGCTTGGCGGCCGCCCGGACCCGGGTGACGGCCACTTCGAGATTGGCGGCCGAATCGGTTCCGCATTTCATCTGTACCAGACCGAGTGTGAAAGTGTCCGCCATAAATGATCGCATCCTTCGGAGGTTGTCGATTCGCTGGTTGGTATGATTATAGTCTTACAAGCAAAGTGGCGAATCGGTCTCCACTTGAAAGGGATCCCATGAGCGATGATTTGCGCCGACAACTCTGGCATCAATTGGAGGGCCTCCGCTCGGCCGGCGTGCAATTCGTCGGGAAAATTCACGATTTGCCACCGATTCCGGCGGTTCGTGCCCAGGCTTCCGAGCAGCCTCTCAAAGCGGTATCCCAGGCCGTGCCGCAAATCGCCGCTGTCCAACAACCGGAACCGCGTCGGCTTGAGTTACGCTTGCTCGCCGATCGGGTTTCCAAGTGCTCGCGTTGCCCGGAACTGGCATCCACGCGAACGCAGACGGTTTTCGGGGTAGGGCCCCTCGATCCCGAACTTTGCTTTCTGGGCGAGGCCCCGGGTGCGGATGAAGATCGGCAGGGGCAGCCTTTTGTCGGCGCGGCAGGGCAACTACTCGATCGAATCATCGTGGCAATGGGAATGAAGCGGGAAGAGGTTTATATTTGCAACATTCTGCGTTGCCGCCCACCTGCAAATCGCCAACCGAAGCCCGACGAAAGTAAGAATTGTCGGGAGTATCTTGACGCCCAGCTCGACTTGGTTAGGCCGCGATTTATTTGCACGCTTGGGGCCACGGCCGCGCAGAATCTTCTGGGCACGACGATCGGCGTGGGAAAGTTACGCGGTACGTTCCGCGACTATCGCGGCATCCCCGTGCTCTGCACGTATCACCCCGCCTCGCTGCTGCCGTCGCGAAGCCCAGAAAAGAAGAAAGACGTGTGGGAAGATATGAAGTTGCTGCTCGCCAAGATGGGAAAGCCGATCCCGGTGGTCGGAAAGAAGGCGGAAGGGTGATGTTTACTCTCCAGACGAGGTCGGGACCGGCACTTCGCGGCGAAGCACTTCCGTGATCTGTTTCATGGTGACAGGGCGAACGAGGATGGTCGCACCGGGCAGTCGTTCAACCGCGCGATCGCGCCACGTTGCCTGTTCCTCGGAGAGGATGAGAATGCCAGAACACTTGGCCGTACGCATCTTGTTCTCGCCCAAGACACGTTCCATGGCGGCAAGTCCATCCTCGCCCGCGGTGCCGGCGTCGATTATCAAGGCTTGATATGGTTGCTGAACGAAGCGTTCGTAGGCGCGATTGGCATCGATCGAGATCAGCACGCGATAGCCCATGCGCTTGAGTTTGTCGCGAAAAACGTCCTGCAATTTGGGATGATGTTCGATGACAAACACAGTTTTCGGCCCGGCAGAAGCCAGATCCGCGATCGGTTCGCCGCGTAACTCCGCCGCCGCCTGTCGAACGGCATCAACCAAAAGGGCCGGCGTCTGTACTCGCTCGTTCGGATTGAAGGCCACCATCCGCCGAAGCAAGCTGAAGATTGGGGCGGGTAGGTCGGGATCATCCTGCTTCAAAAGGTCAGCGGTTTCGAAACGATGGCTGCTCATTCGAGCTTTCGCGTTTTTAGTGACGCTCAATAGTGGCTTACCAGTCATCATCTCGAACAGCGTGCAACCCAGGAAGTAAATGTCGCTGCGAACATCCCCGGCGGCGACTCCCGTCGCCTTTTCTAGCCCGGCGTAATCAACGGTTCGATCGACATTCGCTTCGTCATCGTCTCCCGCGGCAGCCGTTGAAATTTCGGCCAGGCCGAAATCGACTAACTTGGCTTCGCCACGTGCTGAAAGCAGAATGTTGGTTGGTTTGATGTCTCGATGGGTCAGGCCACGAGACCAAGAATAAGCAAGACCGCTCGCCGCTTCCTCCATGATCCGCAAGGCATCTTTGCCATCCATCTTTTTTCGAATGTTCAATATGTCGCGGAGATTTCCTCCTTCAACGAATTCCATGACGATGAAATACTGTCCGCTGGCTGGATCGCGGCTGACAGCAAGAATTTGCACAATGTTTGGGTGGCGGAGGCTGAGGCCAACTTTGCCTTCCCGTTCGAAGAGTTCGATCTTGTGCTTGTCGTCTGACCACTTGCGGCGCAACACTTTGATGGCAACCACTTCCCCCGTTTGCGGATTGTCGGCACGGTAGACACGGCCAAAGGAACCTGCCGAGATGCGGTAAAGTAAGCGATAGCCGCCAAGAAAATAACCGTCAGTATCACCTTTAAGGAGCTTGGCTCCTTGCCAAGGAGTGAGATAGGCTTTTCGTTCAAAAATGCGCAGCAAACCTTCAGGAGTGGCATTTGCGGGGTCGAGTTCGGCCCGACAATCCCGCCACTCTTCATCGGTAATCAAGTTTTGCCGAAGGGCGAGTTGGGCAAGACTGGTCGCATCAAGATGGGGCATGCATCCACCCGAAATC
>JAIOQJ010000448.1 GCA_021413475.1 Planctomycetota bacterium
AGCCTTCAGTGATCAAAAATTCAACCAATTCTGGGGAGGCATTCGGAATCTGGCTGAACCAGTGTTCCGCTTTCTCGACGCTTTCGCCGAGTTCTTCGTGGGTCATGATCTCGATGTCCCAACCGACGAGTTTGCTCGCGAGGCGGACATTTTGACCACGACGGCCGATTGCCAGCGAAAGTTGATCTTCGGCCACGAGGACGACCGCTCGACCGAGCGTCGAATATAACATGACTTCGCTGATTTCAGCCGGTTGCAGGGCGTTCGGAATCATGACCTGCAACGAATCGTTCCAGCGGACGATGTCGATGCGCTCACCGTTGAGTTCATCGATGACGTTCTTGATGCGGCTGCCGCGTACGCCAACACAAGCTCCGACGCAATCGACTTTCATATCGATGGAGCTAACCGCGACTTTGCTGCGATAACCGGCTTCCCGGGCAACGTTCTTGATCTCGATCGTGCGATCGGCAATTTCGGGAATTTCCTGCTCGAACAACGAACGCACGAAATCCGGATGGCATCGGGATAACACGATCTTAACGCGATGACCGTTGCGGCGGACTTCCATGACGACGGCTTTGATGCGATCGTTCACATGGGGAGTTTCACCGGGGATTTGCTCGGAGCGGGGAAGCAAAGCTTCGATGGTATTAGCCGCGTTCTTACCATCTTTGCTCAATGAAACGATCGCGGTGCCGGCATCGACACGTTGGATCGTCCCCGTGACCATTTCACCCTTGCGAGCCTGGTATTCGGTGAAGACACCTTCGCTTTCCGCTTCGCGGATCTTCTGAATCATCACTTGCTTGGCGGATTGTGCGGAGATGCGGCCGAGCAATTCGGGATCGACCAGTTGATCGCCGCGTTGGGCGATAATCTGCCCGGACATCCGATCGATGTGAACGAGCACATCTTCTTCTTCGCCGGCTTGCCGTTGGGCCGCCAGTTGCAACGCGGACTCGATGCCGTTGAAGATCACCTCTTTAGGGATGCTCTTTTCCCGGTGCATCGTATCGACGATTCTCAGCAATTCCGGCCCATTCATCGCGAGTGCTCTCGAAACTTGGAATCAATACCGACCAAGGCGGTTGATCGGCCTTTCCCACGAGTGCATTAGGATCCAGCGGGGTGGTGGATCAACCTAATTGCAGCGATCGAATTACCCCACACCGCATGCGAAAAAACAAAAACAGACCGTTCGGTGGCTCGATGAATCCGCCATTTCTTCCGTAAAACAGGAAAAAATCAGCAAATCCGACGAGCACCCCGACGCGGTCGGCATCTGCCAACCCCCCGTACGGGTGGTGAGTAATCGTTATTATTGTGCTACCCAGCCCCCCTCGGAGCAAGTGCAACTCTCAAGGGAATTGCCGATAATCGGGAAAATCCGGCAAGATGGACCGACACACCGGCAAGCGCTTGACGAGGCGAATTGAGTTGTGCGGGGGCCTTTTTACTCTTCGAGCGAACCGGAAAACATTCCAATATAGCTGTGAAAACGCCGCACGCCGATCTGCCGGCGATTGAGCGCCCGCTTGACCGCGCACCTCTCCTCGTGCGTGTGAGTGCAATCGGGGAAGCCGCAAAGCGACACGTAGGGCCGAAACTCAGGGAAAAAACCCTCAACTTCCTCGGGAATGATGTCCCACAGGGCCAATTGTCGGACGCCGGGCGTATCGACCACCCAGCCACCGAACTCCAGCTTGATGAGTTCAGCCGTCGTCGTGGTGTGCCGACCCTTTTGATTCACATCGCTGACGGTTCTGACCCGAAGTGCAAGTTCCGGTTGAATCGCATTGAGGAGCGAGGACTTGCCCAC
>JAIOQJ010000449.1 GCA_021413475.1 Planctomycetota bacterium
ATACGGCCCCGGCTTGGCACCGGTTGGCAAACCGGAGGTGCAGGGGTCGGCTTGGAGAGCGCATGGCGAAAGCGAGAAAAGGAGGATGGCCAAGAAGGAGCGGTTGCCGATCATTGAAGAAACTCCAGTATCGATTTCCCGAGCCCGAATCGCTAGCAAGGGCGAGTGCTCGTCCTTGCTAGCGATTCGGGCTCGGGAGAAAATGGCCGAATTCAGTTATCCGTCCGCGATGCTGACGTCGCCGACTCGCGGGCCACACGACTGGCGCGTTTGGTCATCTCTTCCTTCATCAATTCGTAGCTCTTGCGGTCGGCCTTGGCCCAACAACGGTCGGCGACCTTGCCAAAGTTGGCGGCCTCGTCACTACGGCCGAGTCGATCACACAAGGCCTGCATGCCGAGGGCCCCGCGGACGCTGCCGGCGTCGTGGGCCAGGGCTTCGAGAAACGCTTCCTCAGCGGCCGCGGCGTTTCCGGCTTCGAGGGCACCGATGCCCCATTGCTCCATGAAGTAGGCCCCGTGGCCCCAGGCGTGGGCGCTGTAGTCGTCCTTGGTCTTGTCCACGCATCGTTGCATGAGCTTGACGCCGTCGCCCGAATTCATCTTCTTCTTCTGCTGTTCCTGGCGGAGGACATCGACCTCGGCGGTCGCTCGTTGAATATCGCCCTTATCGAGGGCGACGAGCGCGGAGAGATAGCTACCGTTGGCTTTATCGAGTTTGCGGACCTCGGCGACGATCTTCTCGGCCTCGATCCAGTCGCGCTCGGCCAGATGGAGGCGGAAGAAGTGCATCTGCCACTCGGTCCCCTTGTAGCCTTGCTTCTGGGCCTCGGCCTTGACGGCACGGGCTTCGTTGAATCGACCGTCGTGGATCAAACTGCGCATCAACGTTTCGAGGTGATGCGAGTACTGATGATCTTCACTAGTCTTGACGTTCATCTCTTTGTGGTAGGCCTTTTGCAATTCGACGGCACGCGAGGACCAGTCGGTCGTCTTGCTCCATTTGCCGATGCGAGTTCCCAAGTGCGATTGCATGTGGTACGCATGGGGGAGACCTGGCGACGACGCAATGTACGCCTCGGCAAACGGCCAGCCGAGTGCGGGCCGTCTGTAGTTTTCGTAGAAGTGAACCAGTTCATGGCTCGCGCCGGGATGGATCGGATTGATCTTGAGCAGGGCTTTGTAATAGACAGCACCTTCCGTGCCGCCGTTCAGCTGAGCGCGAGCGAACCAGCCTTCCTCGTCGTCGTCGTACAAGGTGAGAAGTTCATCGAGCGAGGCGGCCGCCTTCTTCTTGCGGTCCTCGGGCGTGACGTTCGGCCACATCCCTTTTTCTTGCAACTTGGACTGAATGAGCAACTGCTCACGGTGGCCAGCCTTGGGCATTAGCTCCTTCGCTCTTTCCAGCGCCTTGTTGGCGTCGCCCTTGCCGTATTTCTCGGCCGCCCGTGCCAGGATGAACCAGGCGTAAGCACAATTCGGATCGTGCCGCAGAGCGGTCTCAGCGGAACGGACCGCTTCGATCCAGACGTAAGAGTAGTAGTAGCCCAGCGATTGATCGACGAAGGCCTGGCATTCCGGCGAGGCGGTCGTCACACGGTATTTGAAATGGCAAAGGTTCGGGATGATCTTCGAAGGCATCAGCTTCGAGAGAGGCAAACGAGGATCGAGGGCGGTGAGTACCATCGCGGGCGCGTGAATGCTCGCCTGCAATGGAGTTGCTTCCGTGGCCGGTGCTTTCTTCGGTGGCGGCCCTTTCTGGGCGACCGCATCACTAGGAACCGCGAGCAAGAGGATGGACAGAAACAGAGCCAGCAAGCAAAGAGAACGTGGCATGAAGAACCCCAAGGAGCAAGTTCACCGAGCGGATGATCTTTGATTGTGCGGGAAGATTGGTCGCACGTCCAGCGAAAAGGATGAATTCGAACCGTTCTCATCAGGCACTCATCCCCATTCATGCGCCAAACATTATTCTATCCAATTGGAGCCCTCGCAAAATCAAGATTCTGGGCGAATTTTTCCTCGCTGTCAGAGTGGCAGTTTTGGCATGATTTAGGGCATTCAGACGAAAAAGTTCTGTTTCGCCGTTGATGCTTTTCACACAAGTACTTGCGCACACACGACAGCTCCAGTCGTGAATTGGCGCGCCAGTTGCATTCTGGTTCTCCGACATTTCTGGTCTCTTCTGGAACCGAATAGGAGAAACGACGATGTTCAGTTTGTACGAACAGCTTACCCGACCGATGGGCACCCACAAGAACTCCTCGGGCGTGTTCCATCGCATTGATGACGCGTTCGAAAATTACTTCGCCAACATGGCGAAACCTTCCCATCCGGGAAATACCTTGCGTGAGTTGGACACGGAATTTGTTTTGACGCTCGACGCTCCCGGCTTCGAGGTGAACGAATTCGACATCGTGGCCGACGAGGAAAATGTGACAGTCAAGGCCGAGCACAGCGTCACTGAAGGCGAAACGACCCGAACGGAACGGAGCCTGCACCGCCAGTTCACGCTGCCGAGCTTCATCGACCCAAACAAGGTCGAGGCGAAGTACCGCAACGGCGTCTTGGAACTCCGCCTCGCCAAGGCGGCCCCGACGAGTCGGAAGATTGATGTGAAGTTGGCGTAATCATGATTTGGTGCATTTTTTGGCGAGCCGGCTCCCGTGAGGGGCCGGAGTATTGCAAAT